>JANLSE010000639.1:0-13268 GCA_031362265.1 Roseiflexaceae bacterium | reverse complement strand
ATAGGTTATCAGGCCAGCGCCATAAAAAGGCTGATCCCACCAGTTATAAGCAGGAATAACGAACGGCAATGCATGAACCAGATGTGGTGCATTCCGTTGCATCAGGCCCCGTTCGTGGAGAGCATTACGTACAAGTGGTATATTACCCTGCGCTAAATAGCGTACCCCGCCATGCACAAGCTTTGTGCTACGGCTGGATGTGCC
The DNA here is from genome assembly GCA_031362265.1 of Roseiflexaceae bacterium. Classification (GTDB taxonomy): domain Bacteria; phylum Chloroflexota; class Chloroflexia; order Chloroflexales; family Roseiflexaceae; genus JANLSE01. The sequence goes on along the minus strand of JANLSE010000639.1, from coordinate 13,064 downwards.
TTTCGCGAAATCAACCGCCTCTACTAAAAGGGTGCGATAACCGCGTGCTGCGGCATCTACTGCGGCACCAAGACCAGTTGCTCCGCCACCAATAATGACCACGTCCCAGGGGCGCGGCTCAGCAGCCTGGGCCAACAAATTTGCACGGTTCATGGATCTCTTCCTTGCTTAGCAGCTCGCCTCAAGCTGAATTATAACCGCAATATGGCTACACGCTGCGCCACACAATCACCAGCCTTCGCCACACCTATACATATCCCAACGTATCAGGGGCAAACCGTCTCGCGTAATTTGCACTGCAATGTTCACAAAGGCTTAACACACGGTTAGTATTCTAAGCGTATAATACGTGATCAAAGGATGGCATGATTGGTCGCAAACCGCTTCGCTGCGTCGTGGCGGTCATTATCCATGAATAGAGGAGCAACACGATGCGTGCCCATTTCGCCAGACAGATTCAGCAGGTTCATGACGATCTGCTCCGGATGGGGAGTCGCGTCGAACACGCGCTCATTGCCGTGAATCAGACCCTTGAGAACCGCGATACAGATCTTGCTCGGCAAGTTATTGCAGGCGATCATGAAATCGATGCGGCGCGATCGGCCATTGAGGAGCATGTGCTTGATCTGATCGCCATGCAGCAGCCAGTTGCAACAGATTTGCGGCGACTCTTGGCAATGATTGCCATCGCAAATGAACTTGAGCGTGCTGCAGATTATGCGAAGAGCATCGCGAAACGAGTGATTCGCGGTGTCAGCTATGACCAAGTTGTGGATCCACCACCACAATTGCGCAAAATGGGAATCATCGCACTTGCCATGCTCAATACAAGCCTAGATGCCTTTGTGCATGCCGATCCAACATTGGCACGCTCACTCGCTGTACGCGATGAAGAGGTTGATGCGCTTGAGGACGAAGTAAATGCCCAGTTGCGAGATCTTGCGCGCCGAAATCCAAGTAGCCTTGATGCGGTATTGGCATGGCTTGATGTTGCCCATGTATTGGAGCGTCTAGCCGACCGTGCAACAAATATTGGAGAACGAGTCATATTTATCGCAACAAATGAGGCTGAAGAGCTGAACGCATAGAGCGTCATACTGTTCGGTAAATGAATGGGGCAGCGCGTTTGCGCTGCCCCATTACCTTGTTTGTGATTGCTAGCTTGTACAATTAGCGTTGGATTCCTGGAATGAACAAGCTATACGGCAAGTCAGCTACCCGTGGCACCGGCCTAATCGGCCCATAGCGTTGAGTAGTGCCGTTTGTTTCAACTTCAACCAGCCAATAGCGCGTCTTGGCTGCAATTGGGTGACTGCGATCATACCAGCTATATTGATGGGCATTTCCACGCCCAAGAGCAGGGATAAGCTGCTGTGTCATGAGTTGCGCATTTGCCCAAATGCCATCATCACTACGATAGATCCGATACCCAAAGGTGTCGACCTCTGCGGCGGTTGTCCAGTCGACCACAATCGCCTTACCAACGAGTGTCGCCGAGAGTTGGGTAAGCACCACTGACGCGGGACTAATTGTAAAGCCAAAATCGTAGGTATGGTTGTTTTGACCTGGCCCACCAACCACAAATGTCATTGTGGTGAAGCCAGGCATTCCGGCACCAGCTGGTGCGAAGGAATTATCGCCATCAGAGTCGCGAGTGTTCCCGCCAGTGCTTGTGTCATTATCCTGCTTTGTCACAAACCATGTATTGAGTCGTGCCTGATTAAGTGGGATTCGCACACTATATTGCTGACCAAAACGCAGCATTGCTGGGTCATAGACAACACTTGTAACCGCTGAGGTGCGATTCGGATCATTTGAGAAGATATAGCGACCTTCGCTATCAGTTATTGCCGTTCCGATCACAGTGCCACCAGCATTTACCAACTCAACCGTAACCCCATTGACAGGAGTCTCATTTGGATCCTGGACGCCATTCGCATTCACATCGAACCAAACGCGATTGCCAATCTCGACCGGTGCAGCATCGCAAAGCGCCAAGAGATCGCCCATGCCATTTGATTTGGCAAAGCGACTGCCAGCAACTGTTGTCTGATTATCACCATAGACGCGATAACCGCGGGTTTTTGCACCGGTGGTGTTATTAAGCCAAATCAAGCCACCCTCAAAGGTTCGGGTTGGGATTGGGTCGAAGGCGGTAACAACGACATCATCCATACCAGGAACCTGGGCCAACCCACCAACACTAATTCCGTCGTGGTTGGGATGCTTGTCGCCAAAGAAATACTCTCCCCCGCCTGGCCCTTGTGTATCGCCTGCGCCTGCGGTTGTAATCGCGCCACATGTTCCATTATTTTCGAGCGTCCAGCCCCCGATGCCATTGGCGCAAGCTCGCAAAATATCGCCTGAGGCGATCCCTGAGAAGGCCCCCGTTCCATTTAGGTCACGTTCCTGGTAGCCAGTCTGATCACCAAACCGGTCGCGGAACGCCATGATGATGTCACCATCGTCAAAGACGATATCGGTCAACCATGGCTGCGGGTAGCCAACAAAGCCATCTGCCACAGGCACATCAATCGCTGCGAGTGAAAATGGAGTGTTTGGCCATGGTCGCCAGGGGGCTACAAGATCTGGTGTACTGCATACAACCGCAGCCGGAAGCTTATCGATACAACGACGTGGATAGTTCAACGGAAAATTAAGCACTTGGGTGAACGTGGTTGTTACTGGATCAAAGGCGTACACAAGTGCGCGCAGATCTGCTGCCAGTTGGCTCGACTGGGCAGTGCAGACCATGCCAACATAGACAAGCCCGTCGTGTACATCAATCCCAAATGGCCGAATATCATTAGCAGATGGGCAGATTCCTACACCAGTTGGGAGCGGGATATTGTACTGTAATATCTGCGATGCCAATGTCGGCGCAGTTGGAGTTAGACCAATCGGGATATTATACAACTGGCGTGTATTAAGGTTGATCGTCCAGAGCGACTGGCCATCAGTGCCTAAATCGACATCACCCAAAGCAATTTTACCAACCTGATCAAAGGCAGTGGCATCGGTATGATAATCAACGGCAGGCACGCGCCCATCAACACCAGTTGTACCAGCCCCAAGCAGCGCATTAAGATCGAGGAAAAGTGCTGTCGTCGATCCAGCCCCACGTGCTTGTGTGGTACGATAAATTGCGCCTGTGCCACTTGGGCCAAATGCCGCATGCCGCTTCATAAATGCCGAACTAAACAGACTATCAGTCGCAGGTTGATATGCGAGCCCCCATGTAGTACCGATTTGCTGCGAAAACGCCTTCGCTGTAGGCGGAGTCACAAAACCCACTGAATTGTATGGCATGGTGTACAGCACTGTATCGTTGATTGCTGCCTGATCACCAGGAGTGTGGCATGTCGTCGCAAGATCTGGGTTAGCCTGGCAAAAAATGAGTGGGCGTGTCACACCAAAATCGGCGGTTCCAGCAGCATTCAAGAAAAGGATACTTGATCCATTGTTTGTACCGGTGGCAGATGGCTGCATACCAACTGGAATACTCGAAAACTCAAGCCGATATGGCCCGGCAGCGGTCGGAGTAATTGAATAGCTCCCATTGGCTAGGCTGGTTGCCAACCCAGCACTGGCATTAGTAGACGTGTAGAGTACGGCGGTAATTCCCGCAATACCTGGCTCACCGCCATCACGGGTGCCATTATCATTGCGATCTTCATAAATCACGCCACTTACCGTAGCTGCCTGCGCTATAGCGGCAGAGCTAGGTACCAATGCTACCAAAAGCATGATAACTAAACCAAGCGCTACAATGCGGGTAGCGCCAAGTTCCGAAGAACCAAATCTGTGCGGTAGCGATGTAACAGTGTTCGACATGGACACTCCTTGGTGCAACTTTGCACAGTGCATTCTTACAAATCAATGACAAATTGTTGGTTTACGATTATAGCACGTAGTTTACCAAAAAAAGAATATCAAAAATGAAATGTTACCGTATGTAGTAGTAAAAAGGCAGTAAAAAACGGCACTGAAATGGAACTGTGCCATTTCAGTGCCGTTTGCAATTAGAGATCGCTGGCTACTTTCTGAATGCCAAACATTATATCATCGAGATCTTCTTCGGTATAGAATGGGCCAATACTAATCATAACGGAACGCGAGAGAAGATCCTCACTGCGTGGGCACATTCCCATTTCATAGGTGATTGGTTCGGGGAAAAAGCTTGGGCAATTGAATGGACAACCATCGGTAATTGTCCACTGATTCAGTATCTGCCGAGCTGCATACACAGGAACCCCACCATAAACTTTACCAGCTGGAACGCCTTCTGCTCGCAGTGCAGCGGCAGTTCGTTCGGCAGAATCGGCATCGGGTAGGTAGCACAGCACACCAAGTGAATAGCGATCGCGATCTGGTTGTTTTACCGGCACACCAAGCGATGGGTATTGAGCAGCAGCATCACGAATTGATGATGTGTTACGCTCAATCAATTCCATAATGGGCGGGAGTTTGGCCAATTGAGCGCCTAATATCGCACCAGGAATCTCGGCCATACGAAGATTCTCGCCGATTACCGGCTGGCCACCAACATTGTCACGTACACCGGCATGGAATGTCCAGAACTGCCCGCCCTGATCGGAATAAATCGCAGCGCGCCGAAAGGTTTCATCCTGATCGGTCACGATAATTCCGCCTTCGCCGCTGGTAATATTCTTTTCGAGCTGAAAGCTAAAACAGCCAACATCACCAATCGTGCCAACATGGCGGCCCTTGTAGATGCTCCCACACGACTGTGCTGCATCCTCAATCACCAGCAGGCCATGTTCACGCGCAAATTGCATGATTGGATCCATATCGGCGGCAACACCACTTAGATGTACAGGCATAATTGCCTTGGTGCGCTTTGTCAGGCGTTTCGCCAGATCGGCTGGATCGAGTTGCATAAGTTCATCGACTTCGACGAAGATTGGGCGCGCACGCGCGGCAACAATTGCACCAATTGAGGCAATGAATGTTACCGCTGGCACAAGCACCTCATCGCCAGGGCCGACTCCAAGCGCGGCAAGGCCAGCACGAAGCGCAGCAGTGCCACTGCTTGTTGCAACCGCATGCGAAGCGCCAACATAACTGGCAAAAGCCTTCTCAAATGTCGCAACCTTAAAGAGCGGTTTAGGGCCATAGTAACGAAACAGCGATTGACTCTCGAGTACCTCCATGACAGCTGCTTTTTCTTCGTCACCAATCAGCGCTGCACCTTTGTATCGGTTCAACTGGCGTGCCACTGCTGGGGCGCCCCCATCAATTGCACGACGCTCATCACGTGCGCCACTTGTACTAGTCATTTTTGCTCCCCTTACCTTTAACGAAGCCTGCGGTGTATAACAGATCGTCTGCCGAAAACTGCAACCCACCAGTGGCTATCCCGTATTTAACAATCCTGCTGCCAGCCCACTAATACTCAGCAGAACAGCATCTTCCAGCATTGCATGGTTTGGCTGATCGGGGTTTGCCCGCAATTGACGCAAGAGATTCAGCTGAATATGGCTTAGTGGGTCGATATACGGATTACGCCGATGAATTGCGCGCTGAAGCATTGGAATATTATCAAGCAGATTCTGTGCTTCGACCACCTGGCAGATTCGGCGAGCAGCACGCGTGTATTCCTGCTCAATCGTCTCAAAAATCAGTTGCGCCAGCTGCGGATCTGGCACAAGCTCCGCATATCGCCGAGCAACATGCAGATCAGCCTTACCTAGAATCATCTGTGCGTTATCGATGATCGTATGAAAGAATGGCCACTGCTGGTACATTTCCTGTAAAAGCAAGAGCCGATCAGTGCTTTCAGTGCTTTCATGGGCAACAAATGTGTCGAGCGCAGTGCCGATGCCATACCAACCTGGTAGTGTATGGCGACTCTGCATCCAACTGAAAACCCACGGTATGGCGCGTAGATCCTCGATCCGATCGCCACGTTTGCGGCTAGCGGGCCGGCTCCCAATATTGAGGCGACTGATTTCGGCAATTGGTGTAGCGCTGCGAAAGTATTCCACAAATCCAGGCGTTTCATAAACCAACAATCGATATTGTTTGCGAGCAGTTTCGGCAAGATCCTCAAGTGCGGCGACCCAAGCAACCGGTGGCTCGGTATGCTTCACAAAACCGGCCTGCAATACTGCATTCGTTACCTGCTCAAGGTGGCGATGCGCAAGCAATGGTAAGCCATAACGATCCGCAATCACTTCTCCCTGTTCGGTTATTTTGATCTGATTACCCACACTGCCAGCTGGTTGTGCAAGAATCGCCTGATTCGCGGGGCCGCCACCTCTGCCAATCGAGCCGCCTCGGCCATGGAACATGCGCAGCCGAACCTTACGCTGGCTGCCCAAATCACGCAGCGCGGATTGTGCTTTGTACAGTGCCCAATTAGAAGCAAGAAAGCCAACATCCTTGTTGCTATCGGAATAGCCGATCATCACCTCTTGCTCATTATGGCGCAGTTGCAGATGTGCCCAATAGGCTGGCTGATCAAACAGTGTGTTCAGCACATCCACACATCCGGCAAGATCCTCGCCTGTCTCAAAGAGTGGTACAAAATCAAGCTTACTCACAGCATGTTCGCCAGTAAGTTGGCATAAGCCAGCTTCTTTTGCCAGGAGGAGTGGTGCTAACAAATCGCTGGCAAAGCGAGTCATGCTCACAATATAGGTGCTGATCGACTCAGGGCTATATTGCTTTAGAATCGCGGCAATCATACGAAACGTATCAATCGTTTCATTTGTCTCGGCGCTATACACCAGGTGGAGTGGAATAAGTGGGCGGTTTCCTTCAATTTCCGCACATAATAGGGCAATACGTTCTGCCTCTCTCAGCGCTAGGTAATTGCTGCACACGCCAGCATACTTAAAGATATCCTGAAGTGCCTGGTTGTGGCGCTCACTATGCTGGCGAATATCTAATGTTGCAACATGAAGGCCAAACACTTCAACCTGTCGATAGAGATCGAGCAATCGCCCATTGGCGGTTACCTCGCCGCCATGTTGGTTAAGGCTATCTTGCATCAATCGCAGATCAGCCAATAGATCGGCACGCACCGTATAACGCAATGGATTCCTGATTGGTTCCGATTCGCCGCTCCAATTCGGGATCGTGTGTTGCGCATACTCTATAGTACACAAGAGCTTTTCACGAATATATGTACACTTCTGGCGGTATGGCTCGTGAGGGTTACGTGCATCGAGAATATGCGCGATCTTTGGGAATAATGCCGCATTGGCGGCCAGGGATTCCAGTAGTGCCACACTCACCTGCACCTGACGTGTCGATTGGCTGAGTTGATGGCTTAGGCGCTCAATGGCTTCACAATAGCGACGAAGGGCGGCCAGTTGCATATGGCGGAGTGCTTCAAACGTTACAGCGGGTGTCACATTTGGGTTGCCATCGCGATCGCCACCCATCCAAGAACCAAAGCGCAATAGTGGTGGCACATGCCACTCAGAACCAGGATAATGCTGGCTTAGTGCGCGCTCTAGCTCACGATAGAGCCGTGGGATCAGATCCATAATGCCGCTCTCGAAATAATACAGGCCATTCTTGACCTCATCGATCACTTCGAGACGCGAACGGCGGATTTCATCACTCTGCCACAGACTGCTGATCTCAGAAAGAATGGTTGCAGATGTTGCCGCATCAACTTCGGGATCGGGCAGCGATTCGGGCTCCGGCAACATCAGCCCATGCATCTGGCGCTGATCGAGAGCAGCCGCGATCCGGCGTAATTTATCCAGGATGGTGCGGCGACGCGCTTCAGTTGGATGCGCGGTAAATACCAGGTTGATACGCGCACTCGCAAACCAGGTATGTAAGTCATCTGCGGAAACGCCAGTGGCATGCAGCCCAGCAACGGCAACCGCTATCGATTCAGAGCGTGCTTCGTTGCCACGGCTGCGAGCACGATCACGTAAAACCCAAATACGCTGGAGTTGCTCGGCTAGATTTACTAACGCGAAGTAAATACTGAAGGCTTTAATCAATACAATCGCTTGTGGCGTATCAAGGCCGTCAATCAATGCCTCAAACTCGGCCGACATCGCTGCAGGCCAACCCTGGGCACGCAAATCCTTGGCGTAACCGCGCACCTGTTCTTCAAGCCTAAACACCTCGATGCCAGCCTGATCACGAATAACTTGGCCAAGCGCATCACCAAGGTAGTGAATAGTGGCGGAAAGACGCTGGCGCTCACGTTCTCGCTGAGATACGATCATCCTAGCTCCCACTATCAATAATACGGTGAACAGCGCTGTTCATCGATGCATCGGCGGCAACGCTATTATACCGCGTTTGAGTGAAGCGCAGAGCGCAGAGCGCAGAACGCAGAGCGCAGATCAATACAAATACCCTCTTGACTTTTTGTCAGTTTCACACTATGCTTAGTGTCGGTATCACACAATCTATCATGAAGGGGGAATTCCATATGTTTGCATACTTCAAATCTGAGCCAACCGATTATGTACTAGGGTATCGCAATGGGCGGATCTTTCGCCAGGGGGCCGGGCGATCATTCTGGTACTGGCAGCGCAGCACATCGATTGTACTTGTACCAACGGCAACCAGTGATGCATTATTTGTACTGAATGAGACAACTGGCAATTTTCAGGCAGTAACACTTCAGGGCCAAATTACTTATCGCATCATTGCACCTGCTACAATCGTAGCATTGCTCAACTTCACGATCGACCCGCTTACAAAGCAGTATCGTTCGGAAGACCCAGCCAAGCTGCAGCAGCGAATTGTGAATCTGGTGCAGGCCCACACACGCAATGAACTAGGCAAGCTTTCGCTCGAGGATGCATTACGTGGAGCCGAACAGTTAGCAGGCAGTGTGTTCACCCGCATCCGCGAAGATTCAACATTCGCCGCAATGGGTATTGAATGTATAAGCCTGTTCTATACCGCAATCAAGGCCACACCTGAGATGACCAAAGCGCTCGAAGCGGAGTATCGTGAAACGCTGCAAAAGCGCGCGGATCAGGCGATCTACTCACGGCGTGCCGATGCTGTTGAGCAAGAACGTAAAATCAAACAAAACGAACTATCGACTTCCGTCGATCTAGAGCAACGCCGCCAAGAATTGGTTGAGCTCGAGGGCGCCAATGCACGCGCACGTGCAACATTCGCCGCTGAGGCTACCCGCATTGGCCTTGACCCATTACGTGAGCTTGAGCCACGCCTCGTGCTGGCACTCGCCATGCGTGATATGGCCGCCAACGCGGAGAAAATCGGCAACCTGACAATCACAACCGAGATCCTGGAACAACTACTGAATAAAGGATAATAGGATCAAATAACAATGCACCACAGAGGCGTACAGAATTCACCACAGAGGCACAGAGAGCACAGAGATATGTACATGGATAGCTCCTGCCCGAACCTCCGTGTCCTCTGTGCCTCTGTGGTACATACATTAGCCAGCCTAGCAATTGAACAATGTTGCAGGAGTAATATATGATCGAGAAAATTGTCATTGTCACAAAAAAAAGCGCGCTTCAGGATCTCGTGTATCGGCTTAATTCGAAGGAACAGGCCCGTTTCTACTTGGAACAGAATCAGGTCTCGTTTACTGCCTATGAGCAGGCTGATAGCCAGTATCAGCAGGCGATTGAATCGATCCGCCGCCAGATCCCTGCTGGGATCAAACATCAGTTTATCGACCGTGAGTTCCTGCCAAGCTACCAATTCGACCAGCATGAATTAGTCATCGCTGTCGGCCCAGATGGGCTGGTTGTCAATACTGCTAAATATCTTACAACACAACCAATATTGGCACTCAACCCAGATCCAATGCGGATTGATGGTATATTAATACCGTTCAATTATAGCGAGGCAGGTAGCCAGATTCAACGTATTCTCCAGACGCAATACCAAGTTGCGCAGATTTCGATGGCCAAAGCAACGCTCAATGATGGGCAGGTTCTGTATGGGGTGAATGATCTGTTCATCGGGCCACGCAGCCATGGTTCAGCACGCTATATGCTGGAACTAGCAGGGCAACGCGAGCAGCAGAGCTCAAGTGGCATTATTGTTTCGACTGGAGCAGGTTGTACCGGTTGGTTGCGCTCGATCACCACAGGTGCATGGCAGATTGCTAACTATTTTGGCGCTCAGCTTGCAGAAGCACCCAACCTCGAACAGATCACCCTCGGCTGGGAATCGGATCGCTTATGGTATACCGTGCGCGAACCATTCCCTTCCAAAATGTCACAAGCCCGCATGGTTTTTGGGCAGGTTATGCCTGGCGAGGAACTGATTATCACATCACACATGCCCGATTATGGCGTTATCTTCAGCGATGGGATCGAGAGCGATTATCTTGGCTTTAATTCTGGATTCATTGCCCGCGTGGGATTGGCTGAGCGTAAGGCCAACCTGATAACACGCCCCAATGGTTGAATACCCTTATAGCACTTTTTTCGCCGAGGAGCCCATGTTCGCACGCCTCATTCGCTGGATCGTACTGCTTGCTGGGCATGTATTTTATCCGCGTGTCGCATTAATCGGTACGCTACCGCATGGTGCAGCGTTGCTGGCAGCCAACCACCCGAATGGGCTGCTCGATGGTTTAGCACTGATCCTCGCTATTAATCAACTAGCTTCTCCACCAATTGCCTTTTTAGCCAAAAGCACATTCTTTGCCAACCCACTGATTGCAGTAGTATTGCGCGCCTTTGGAGCCGTACCCATCTATCGGCCAACAGATATTGGGCGGCGCGGTGGGCCAGAAACAGCACACCCTCAGGCTAACGGGGAAACATTCGCAGCTGCACGCGCGGTACTCCATCGGCAAGGCAGATTAGCGATCTTCCCAGAAGGTACACCAAATCCGCAAGCACAACTACTACCACTCAAAACCGGCACTGCCCGAATCGCGCTTGAAACCGAAGTGGAGGCACACTGGTCGCTTGCGCTGCAACTGATCCCAATTGGATTATGGTTCGAAGATCAGGCCCAGCCACGCACAGGGGTAGTAGTTGTCGTTGGTACACCAATCAATATTGCTGATTTCCGCGCTGCATACACGGAGAACCCACAAGATACGGTACGCGCGCTCACTGAACAACTCCAAACCGAACTCACCACAGTTGTTGCAGCCGCAGCGTTGGCGGGTCGCCAGCGGATAGAACAGCCCAAACTCTGGGCTCCAGCCAGCCACAGTTGGAGGTTCATAGTGGCAGTGGCACCGTTTGCCTTGGTCGGCTATTTACTTGCGCTACCAGGAATGGCATTTAGCCCGATCATACATTGGCTGCTGACGCGCCGCCATCGTGCCAACCTGGGGACTTCCCACCTAGTGGCACTGGCGATTGGCTTTATATGCGGCTGGTTGCTGGTTGGAGTTGTTGCTGGCTGGTATATGGGGGTACCGATTGGGCTATTTGTGTTTGTTGCAGGGCCACTCTTGGGAATCGTGGCCCTACATTGGGGGGATCAGGTACATGCTGGCTAATGCATACGCCCCTCGGTTTGTACCCGCGAGCTCCAAATCCCAACAATAAACGCCAAAGCCAATCCATTTGCAACACCTACAAGCACGGCAATGCTCTGTGCGAGCCCTTCATCGCCCTGAATGAGTGCATAGCCAACCCGACCCCCAGGGCCATCGCCGAGCGCGCCATGCAGCCGGTAGGTGCCAAGTGGCAGATTAGCTACATCAAGGCGCTGGCGTTCGAAGCTCACATGCGAATCGCGAAACTCCAATAGCGCTGCGGGTGTTAATAGCTGATCTTCCCGCGCTGGAATCACCGAGAGGTGTGCAGTGCCGATACCATAGGTATTTTCAACAAAGAGGTAGCGCTGCGGGCGCGTCAATGTAAGCAACAGGTTGGCTTCGGGCGCAGTCGGTTCTACCCAAAGCTCGCCACTCTGTATATTCATCTGGACTTGGCCATAGATACTAACGGCCACAATCAATAACACAATACTCCCCAGTAGCCCTATATTCAGTATTCGATTAGATCGCATTTGTGACTGTCGGCTGGCAAAAAGTTCTTCGGTGGAAGGCAGATTCGACTCAGCGGATGCTTGTGGTTCAGCCCCCATCCAACGCCGCCAAACCGCGTACCACCAACGCCAAAAGCCCCACATCGCACCACCTAAGGCCAGTGCCAAGATTGACCCGAGAATCACTGAGATCCAGACCGATGGTTGGCGCTCTGCAAGGCTTGCAATGCTACCAGACTCATCACCGCCATTGGCAAGTGCCTGCTGTGCACCACGGAGCGTTCCACTGATCACAGCAGCCCCAACCAGAACATAGACGACCATTGAGGCCAGCCTATCGCGCCAAATGGGCGAATAGCGCTGGACAAAGCGATCAAGCAGCGCCAGAAATATACCGCCCACCGCCATGCCAACCAAGATCCAACGCCCGCTCCAAAAGAAGCTCGGCATGCGACCAACATCCTGCATCACTGCGAGCCAAGCAGTATCCTGAATAACGGGAATCTGACTATTGAAGGCGTATTGCCAAAGTGCGCCGGTATACAGTAATAGCGCGACGATCGCCATAAATGTTGCGATCATACATGCGCCAGCGAGCATTCCTGCAATCAGATACCGCCAGAGGGGTACTGGCCCGCGCAGCCCCATTCCTAAGTTTGCAACCATTACATATCCTTATGTGTAGTTAGTATTAAATATCCTTACCTGAGGCAGTCTATCGGACACATCCAAGCTTGTCAACCTGCATGAGAATGATCTCATGCTATACTATTCATGGCATTATTGGTGAGTACATTGGTCATTTTATCCGATTAGTTTGCCTTCTACATGTGCAATAAGGGTTCGATATGAGTGATCATTCTGCGATTCCTCCACGCCTTCAAGAAATTATTATCGATTTTCATGAGAGCGATCGTAGCGAAAAGCTGGCGCTATTATTAGAATTTGCCGACCGCATGCCAGAGCTACCACAATGGCTGCGCGATCAACACGAGCGAATGGATCATGTCCAGGAATGTATGACGCCCGTGTTTGTTTTTGCGGAAGAGCATGAGCATCGGCTCAACTTCCTGTTTGATGTCCCACCTGAATCGCCCACAATCCGTGGCTAT
>JANLSE010000618.1:0-4081 GCA_031362265.1 Roseiflexaceae bacterium | reverse complement strand
CGAACGAGCTAAAAAGCTATTTGGCCGTTTAGATGGGTTTAGGCGTATGAAGGCGCCTTGATCAACCAGTAAGTTGCAGAGCGAATCATATTCAGCTTGGGAGCCATCACACCAGTAGACACGATCTGGCTTACAGAGTGCCACCATATCAATAACCCATTCACACAATTCGGCATTCTGTACGTACTCAGGAATAGCCGCATGGGTCTGCGCCCATGCAATCGTAGCCAAATCGGTCGTGATCTTTGGAATATCCACAAACTCCTCCTCGCTGCTCGTATTCTATGAGCATGCTGGAATGCTACCACCCCACGACACTGTGCGGTAGAAACGACCCGCAACTTTGGGAGATCAAATCATACTCTATTCTGCAACTTTTGGCATGTCGTGCCAGCTAAGTGGAATACCGCGTGCCAAAAGCATTTCCTGAAACTGAGCTACTAGCCTGCTTTGTGCATGAACTTCCGCCGGTGTGTGGTTGTATGCGCAACAGTAGGCCGCCAAAGCGCCTGCCGATTCACCCAGGTTCCACTCTACTGGATGTAATCGATATGCGCCATTACTCAAATGAGTCGTGCCAATATTCTTACAGCATGCCAAGAGATTCTGCACGCGCACTGGAATCAATGCCCCAAGCGGAATCTGGAACGGTTTGGTTGGCTCGAAGCGATCCAGTGGGTTGCCATACGCTGGATGCAGATCCATGTAGTACCAACCGATCCCGACACTATCTGGATACTCGATTGCGTAGGGCGATTGTTGGCCAATATCCAAAATATCCGTTGCGAGAATACGTTGCTTCGCCACAATTCGCCGCGACTCACGCACATATGGTGCCTTAGAAAGGCCATCCACCGTTCCCATAATCTCAGGCAGTAGGTGTAGCTCTGGGTATCCCTGGCCTGTATCATCACGCGGGCATTCCATCTGTAACCAGTATAAGAACCCCAGCGAAAGCTGGCGCGCATCATCCAGCATTGCCGCACGCTCTGTAGGTGTCGCCCCAACTAGATCAGCGTAATGGTAATCATTTCCTGGCCAGTTTATCATGGCGATATCGCGGGTTCTGCCACTCGGATCAAGCAACATACCATCAAGCAACCGCCGATATGTCCAGAATGGCGGCAAACCGGTTGGCCCTTCACAAAACATGCGAAATGGTCGCGCTGGCCCTGTGCGATGTGCCAACGTCAGTGTATAGGGCTGTATGTCGCGGAAATGCTCGTAGCAAGCTGGTTTAGCAATCGTATGATTCTCGCCAGGACAGTATTCCACAGCAAATGGAAATGTAAAACTCTGTACTTCACTTAGCCGCGCTGGTTCTGTCGGCGCAAACGGTTCGCCAGTGTCCTCGTGGGACTCCGCGCCCACAACTGATTCTGCCCCAACCAGCGGCAGCAAATCGCCAAGCTCAGTCGCATCAAGAAACATTCGCGCCCGAATCCGGAAATCTCTCTCTCCTGCTGAACTGCCGATGACGACCCACTGCACCAGATCGTCATGTATATTTGCAGCAATTGGCGTGTATCCATACAAGATTATCAGATTGCCACTCGCAACATAAGGGGCAAGCATGGTCTCCAGTACCTGTACACCCACAAGCGGCTCAAAACACAAGCTACTAACCCATGCATTGCCTGGGTTAAGTGGCGATCCATCTGGCATATGCCGAAGCCCAAAGCGTTGGCGGTAATGCTCACGAATGCGTTCGCGTAATGCATAATACCTGCGGGTGCCGCCAAAATACTCAATATGGCGGTGCTCATCAAGGGCAGAGGTGCCTTGGCTCGTCATCTGGCCTCCAAGCCAATCGGTCGGCTCAGTCAAAATCACTGCTGCACCTGTTTCGCATGCGGCCAACGCCGCTGCCACACCACCCATACTAGCGCCGATAACTGCAATATCAGCATTCAGCGATTGTACCTCCATCGGTTTCCTCCTGCATTGCATCAGCCCAGAGCAGCAATCCTGCGCTAGCTACTGGCACCTCAAGGGCAGGCATAATGCCTACCAACATCGATTCTACCTACTGCCGATACGCAACACGCCCGCCGCGTAATACCAGCACAACATCGCGCAACATCCTAAGATCAGTAAGCGGATCGCCATCGACCACCAATATATCGGCGATTTTACCAGGCACTAACGTACCCAACTCCTGATCAATACCACAGACCTTTGCGCTTCCCTGCGTTGCTGCCACAATAATCTGCATTGGGGTCAGCCCAGCGCCAACCCATTTTTCGATCTCATCATATGGTAGGCCAAGTGCTACCCCAGGGTTACCATAATCATCGCCAAGCGCCAATATGCCACCAGCAGCAGCAAAACGCCGCAGATTATCCTCCATAATCGGCAATGTCGATCGACGCCACGCCTCCCCATTGCCACGCTCTTCTGCTAGGTTTTCGTATACATCAATTGTCGGAATAAGCGCAACGCCACGCTCTACCATAAGTGCAATCAGCGCATCGCTCATGCGATCTCGTGGCATATGGCCCGCATCATCCAACCCATCTAAGGCTGCGCGCCGCAGTGCACTTGCCCGATCAATATGTGCCGTAACGCGCGCCCCACGCTGATGCACTATATCAACAATCGCACGAATCTCCTCATCGGTAAGCTCCGGCCAATCGACATCGGTTCTCCCACTGACCGCAATCTTGATATGGTTCACGCCCGCATCCAGCAGCCGTTCCACAACAGTACGCGCCTCTGTTGGATTACGCACCGCAATACTCTCAGGGCGTTCACCATAAATCGAAATCGGATGCCCACCTGGAACCGTAATCATCGGGCCAGCAATCCGTAGCCGCGGCAGGCTTGGGTCATTCAACTCAGCAAACCGCTGAACTCGTTCTGTTAGCAGATCAAGTGGGCCAGCCATGTCGCGTACAGTAGTGACTCCTGCCTGCGTAAAGGCGCGCATCTCATCATCGTCCAGGCTGGTGGTGTGCGCATGGGCATTAATCAAACCAGGTAAAATTGTCTTACCCTGCACATCAATAACCTGAGCCGTCGGGTCGATCGTGATACTCCCAGCTGGGCCAACCCCTACAATCTGCCCGTCACGAATCACCACAACAGAATTCAGCATGGGGGCGGATCCGGTTCCATCAATCAGTGTTGCACCAACCAATATGATGTCGGCCGCTAATAGTGGAGTTGGACTCACTACTGGCATCGTCGCTGTTACTGTTGGGCTTGGTACTTCTGAAGGTATTGGTAAGGCATTGGTTGCCGTAGCAACCTGCTGCACAACCGGAATCGCAGTGCGAAGGGATTCTGGCACCGTATTTGACACCCCTGTTGGTGTATTCGTACAAGCGCCAAGCAAATTAACTACTAGAATAATGAATAATTGAATACGTTGCATACACCCTCAATGAATGAAATATCGAGTACAATAGCATTGTCCTGGTTGTATAGTGTACCGCACATACAGGTAGTTGTTTCTGAAACCATCCGCACAGGCTGACGTGCGCATGTGGATGGAAATCGCGTGCTGATGCAGTTCCTAGTATAAAGAAACATGTTTGACAGACATCTGTTGGGCGTATATAATACTAGGCGTTGCAAAAAGTAACAGGCTTTGGGTCGGTACCGAAGTGGCCAACCGGGGCAGACTGTAAATCTGCTGACTTACGTCTTCGCTGGTTCGAATCCAGCCCGGCCCACCAAACTGAGTTGCACGCGCTTTCGTGCTTAAGGCGGAGGCGCGTGTTCGGGTTCAGAACCTGAACAATGGCTCAGTACATACAGAGTGTGCCCACATAGCTCAGTTGGTAGAGCACGTCTTTGGTAAAGACGAGGTCACGAGTTCAAGTCTCGTTGTGGGCTCCATACTTGCCAACCCGGTTCCGCAGAGCGGTATTGTGGTAGTCTGAAGGAGCAATAAGTTCAATGGCAAAGCAGAAATTCGAGCGCAACAAGCCCCACGTTAACGTCGGTACGATTGGTCACGTCGACCACGGCAAGACGACCTTGACCGCAGCGATTACGAAAGTGCTCGCCCTGCGTGGTGGTGCCCAATATGTCGCCTACGACCAGATCGACAATGCCCCCGAGGAGCGCGCACGTG
>JANLSE010000617.1:0-22015 GCA_031362265.1 Roseiflexaceae bacterium | reverse complement strand
CCGATAGACCATATCGAAGACGAGCGTGTGTGGTGAAATGAGTTCGGAATTGATCGGGAGTTCGCCCACGTGCCAGCCAAGTGATGTGGCATTGACCAGTAAATCAGCGGTTGTTACCATTTCGGTGGCAGCTGGATCATTGGAGTCAAACGCAAGCAGAGTCATTTCGGTATTGGTGGCCTCAAGCAGATCTGCGAGTAATGCTTCGGCGCGCTCAAGTGTACGATTAATAAGAAGCAATTGACTCACCCCTGCGTTAATCAGTGCATAGGCAGCGGCGCGTGCAGCACCACTGGCGCCAAGGATGGTAACGTTCTTTCCTTCGGGTTCGAACTTCGCATCCTCTCGAAGGGTAGCTATTACTGCTGGGGCATCGGTATTTGCAGCGGTGAGTGTACCATCTTGCTCACGAATAATGGTATTGGCTGCGCCAATCAGTGTAACCTCGGGGTCATAGCGATCAACAAGATCAAGGATGGCAATTTTGTGCGGAAGGGTGACATTTGCTCCAAGGATTGTCGCGTTACGCAGTGATGCGATTCGGGCTGGCAAGGTTGCAGCTGGCGTATGCCAGCGTTCGTAATGGGCTGCAATGCCAAGTGCGGCAAAAGCGGCATTATGCATTGCGGGCGATCGGCTATGCTCGACTGGATCACCGATGACGCCAGCGTAATACAGGATCTGTGTTGGTTGTTTGCTTAGTCGCGCCATGCTTGTTCAATCTGCCTTCTACTGGCCAGCGCAACTGAGGTACTCTTGCTCAAAACGCTGAAATTCCTCAAATGTGGCGGCAAAATTATGTGCACCGGGATCTGTACATGATGCGACAAAATAGAGGTAGGCAGCGCTGCTATCTGGCTTGATAGCTGCTCGTAGAGCTGAAATACCTGGGTTTGCGATCGGGCCAGGTGGAAGGCCAGGGTTTGCACGCGTATTATATGGGCTTGAGATCGAATTGATCTCCTCGGCACTCAGTGTATTGAGCTTGGGCCACCAGTTACCACTTTGCCCAAGAATATACTGGACGGTTGGATCCGATTGGAGTTTCCCACCACCAGTTTCATCCAAATATTCAGGTTTGAGCCGATTCCAAAAAACCGCCGATATTTTTGCCATTTCATCTTCGCGAGCGGCCTCGCGTTGAATCATTGAGGCCATACTAACGATTTGATGCACATTGGCACCACTCACTTGAATTTCCTTATCGAAACTTGCATACTGTTGATCAAAGCGATCCAGCATGGTTTCAACAACCTCTGTAACAGAGGCAGTGACGGCGAATCGGTAGGTATCTGGGAACAAATACCCTTCCAGCGAGGCCTCAGATGGGAGGCTACTAAGCAAGAAGTGTTCGGGTTGGAAGGCTGCACCATTGCGCGCAGTTGCCAGGAAACTCTGCTCATCAACACTCGTTAACCCAAGTGCACCGATTTGTTCAGCGATCTCTTCAAGGCGCGATCCCTCGACAATCGTAACCTGGATTTCTTCAACCCGGCTACTTTGGAGTGCTGAAATGATCTCGGCCATTGTCATATTCTGCCGGAGCAAGTAGCGCCCAGCCTGAAGCTTGCCATCGAGACCCTGCATGCGAACGAGCAATGTGAAGGCTAGTGGTTGGCGGATGAGACTCTCACTACCAAGCTTAGTTGCAACAGTCGTGGTTGAATCGCCATTTTCGACAATAAACTCCACTGGTTTACTGCTTGACCCAGCTGGCCGACGAATCTCACTAAGAATAGCAAAGCTGGCGCACGCGATCGTCAGTGCGAAGAGTGCGATACCCAGGAATAGAGCGCGAAGAGCACGGGCCAAGGGATCCTCCTGAAGCGTGTATGGTGCTACGGTGGGGTGCTACGGTGATGGCGTTAATGTGGGTTCTTCCGCTGGTAGAGCTGTTGGTTCTGCGGGTGTAATCGTCGTTGGGATGCTTGTTGGTGCAGTATCTTCTATGGCAACTTGTGCAGTAATTGGGCTGAGGAGTGATCGTGCAACCCAGCCGCTCTGTGTTTGGTTATTGATTTGTGAGGTAGAAGCGTGACGCTCGCCAAGCGCAATTCGATACCACTGTCGATCCGCAGTTGAGGCAATGATGAGCACTTCATCGCCCTCATTAACAGATCCAATCACATTGTTTTGGGCGCGAGTCGGTAGTGCACGTACATTTCCGCTGGCGATTACCGTAGCGATAATGGCATCGGGCGCGATGGCGGGCGAGTCTGGATTTGAAGCAGGGGTTGGTGTGAGTAGAGACGATGTGGCTTGTGGTACCACAGCAGGACGCACAGCAGTTGCACGTGGTATAGGCGTTGGAAGAGCTGTACGAACAATTGGTGCGAGATCTTCGTGGGCTTGAGTAATCTGGCTGATCTGGCGGAATTCTTCGCGCAACGCGGTGACGAATGTCCAGGCTAATATGAGTGCAACCAACATGAATACACAGGCAACTGCTGTCTTTACCAGATCCGCGCCACGCAGCAGAATATTACGATCTTGCATTTGGTCGAGTACACTTTGTGCTGCGCCACTAACGCTTTCGCCCCAACTTGTTTTACCGGTATCATTGCGCGCAAGGCGGCGCAATTCCAGGAGCGCACGCGCATCACCAACACTCGCAAGAGCACGTACTGCGCTCCAGCGCACATTGCTATTTGGGTGGCGCAACGTATCCAGGAGCGGCCCGGCAGCACGGCCATCGCCAATGCGGCCAAGTGCCTCAGCTGCACGGTAGGCGGTAAGCCAAGGGCGTTGCGGATTGAGCATATCACAGAGTTGGGGAACGCTGGCTGGGCCAATTGTGATGAGATCCTCAACCGCCCGCTGATGGAGTGGGTGATTGGGGTCGCCAAGTGTCGCGATGAGTGTCGTGATACGCTCGCGCAATGCGGCAGTCGAAGCCTGTGCTGCGGGGCGTCGCTCACGCTCGGTCTGGACAGTCATCGGACGTGTGACTCGGGAGATACTTTGGATGATTTGGCCAGGCAAGGTGAGTTGCCCGTTCTCAGTAGGCTCATCTGCTGGTGTGTTGGTTGGTTGTTCTGGTTGATCCTTGTGTTCGTCCATTGCTTCCTCTGACCCTGCCAATAGGTTCGCATTGTAGCATTGTGAGGGGAGTGCGTCAAAAGCCAGCTAACGATTTGTGGCCGTATTACCGCTTATGAAATCGTTTGACTCGGCAGCCACGGGCTAGAATGAGGCTAGCGCGTTAGCGTTATTGTATCGATCAGGATCCCAAGCTGGCGACCATCGGGCGCAAGAAAGGTTGGCGAATAGAGCTCGATGACTTCGGTTGTGTTGATGGCAATTGGTATGCGGTAGGTACGCCATGCAGGGGAGATGCTGAGCATTTGGCATCGTTGGGATGTGCAGATTTGAATGTGAACCAAAGATTGTGGGGCTGCGAGACGCAGGGTTAGGAATCCAGTCGATGGAAGCTCATTCCTTTGGGAATCATTGTTTGGTGGCAAACCTATGAGGATAGATGCATGTGGGCCACTCCAGCGAGCTGTTGCGCCAGCGAGGATTTCGGCGGGGAAGAGGCCATTTGTGTAGCCGATATCGAGGCCGCCCCCAATGTCAATTGTGTGTTCTGGTATCGAGTGCAGATTGCGCCATGCCCAATCACTCAGCATTTGCTGATCGATGTAGGGGGCCGCAAACGAAGCACGCGCTCCTTGCTGGTCGCCAAGTGCGCGTAACAGATCTCCAAGCCGGGCAGCGCTTGGCACATAGGCTGGAATGAGCAGCTGGGCTGAACGATAGGCGTTACGTGCAGTGTCTGTGTCGACCATGGTGCGTGCAGTGTCGCCAAGCCGCAGCAGTGGATCTGGTGCGCGTTGCGCTTCTGCTGCTGCCCGATATGCGTTAATTGCTGCTTGTGGTTGGCCAATGCGGCGAGCAAGATCACCAATAAGGGTGTACCAGCCGCGTGTCAGATTCTCCGCAGCCCATGAATATGGATACGATGTTGCGATATTCCAGACAAAGATCCAGGTTAGTGCGAGTACGGCCATACTACGGATGGGCCATGTGCTAGAGAAGAAACCTGACCGTACCCGTTGCCACAGGCCTGGTTTGCTGAATTCCCAAATACAAGCGGCCGAATAGGGTATGAGCAGCGGGAAAAGGAAATGGCGGTAACGGGCTTCGCCATGGGTGAGCAGAAAGGTGCCGATGCAAAGCATCAACCAGGCGATTATAAGCATTGTGGGACTCTGTATATGCGATTGCAGATTGTGGGTATTTGTGGAGAGTTTTGTTTGCGCGGGAAGCAGGATGAAGCCAATTGCGCTAAGGGCAATCAGTATATAGAGTATGTCATCGAAGATTAGGGCAGCAGTAAAGAGCGGGAAATCGATACTATCGTAGTAACTCTCCATTAAGAAGCGATCCTGAATCGGCTTGACACGGGTCAGGAATACCCAGTTTGGCCAGATTTTGCGAGTGAGGATGGCTGGATCTTCACGTAGGTGTTCAAGACCTTGGGCGGTTGCGAAGTCTGCACGATCAGCAGGATTGGGAATTGCTTCAAGCGTACGGTGTATTGTGTCGAGCTCAACCTTTGGCTCATTGAATGCCCATAAATTATAGGAGAGGCCTGTCTCGACCAGGATTGGACGTCCGTACGCAAGTGTGTTACGGATCGTCCAGGGAGCAATTGTTAGAGCGGTTGCAACCAGGAAGAGCAGGCTGGGGAGAAGCTGAGCTACTAATTGCGATTGATAACTGCGGTTCATCGGGTTTGAGCGCGGTATATTGATCCAGATCCAGATTGCGGTTATCGGGATGAATGGCAGGATCGCTGAGCGCGTGAGTGCTGCGAGGCCATACACAAGGCCCGCAATACTCGCCAGAAGTAGTGGGCGCGAGGTTTTAGGAATGTAGAGCGAAATGATCAGTGCAATGCTGAAAAGAAAGGTGAAGAGTGTTTCGGCCATATAGAGACTCGCAAAGGTTACGTTTGTCCAGAGTAGTAGGCTGATCAGTGCGGCGAGGCGTGCCGGGCCAGAGCCAATCAGTTTGCGGGTGAGCAGATAGGCGAGGCCGATATTGGTAGTACTGAGCAGGAGATTTGGGAGGGCTGCGCGGTAGAGATCGCCATTGGTGAGCCAGAGTGAACCAGCGAGAAAGAGCGGGTAGAGCGGTGCTCTTAGCCAACGGTAGGTGTCGTAAAAGACCCAACCACGGCCGGCGATCAGGTCGCGTGCAACCGCAATATATTCCACTTCGTCATTGGCGGGTTCGTGTAATGGCTGTGCCCACAAGGCCAATCGCAGTATGAATGCGATGCAGAGCATGCTGAAACAAGGGTGTCGAACGATTGAAGCGAGCCGCATAGAGATAGTATGTTGATTGTGCATGATCAATTGCTGCTCTGCAAAATGGCGCAGTAGATGCTACTCATTGAATCTTGACCCAATCGACCAAGACGCCAAGGTCGCGGTTATCGGGACTGGCGCGATCGAAGTCACGCGGTCGGAATGTTGCTATTTCGAGCGTAACGATTGTACTGTCAAGTGCTGTGGTTGGGCGAATCGGGATGGCAATTGTTTGCCAACCTGGGGTAAGGCGGTAAGAAACACTGATATCTTGGGTATGAATCGTCAGTTGTGCTATGGGTGCGCCGCTCGGTCGGTCTCCGTTCACACGTAAGTTGATCGTAGCCGGTTGGTTTGGTGTAAGCAGGCGAACAATGGCGTGATTGGTTGACCAGCGTGTACCATTGGTTTCGGCAGCATAAAACCCTTGAATTGCGCCAAGATCGAGGCCACCACCGAGATTAACCTGAGAGGTGGCAGGTAACACTTCGGGGAATATGTGCCAGGCCCAGCTCTGCAAATCTTCGAGTGAGGCTGTCTCATAAGCCAATTCATGTTGAGCCTGGGTGTAATCACCCTGGTGTAGCAGGATTGCACCATGCAGGAGGTGTGGGTACGGGTGGGCAGAAATTGCTTCCTCTGCATCCTGAAGTTGTGTGATCGCAGTGGCTTGATCGTCTAAGCGGATCGCACTACGCGCGAGGATAACCCGCGCCAAGACTGAGCGCTCGTCAAGGCGTAGGGCCTCGCTTGCGGCCTGTATTGCGTCGGTAAGATTGCGATCAGTATTGAGTGCGAACTCGGCACGTTTAAGGGCGATGTGTTTGGTTATTAAGGTGATTGTATCGCTGATATACGGCCGGTGAAGCAGTGTTAGTGTTGTCAGCAGGGCGAGACTAAGTAGCATGCACGCGGTAATAATCCGCTGCCAGGGTGCGAATAGCAACTTGATGGGTGGCTGATGGCGAGACAATGCTTGGCACCCAATGCTATCCAAAGCCCACGCGGCATAGGGTAACAATACTGGCCAGAGCGGTAGGCGATAGCGCAGTTCAACATGAAAGACGCAGGCGGTCAACACGGTATAGAGCGCCCAGGGTACGCCCACCCAGCGCAGGTCAGCCAGTTCTGGATTGGCGCTTGGCGCAAGCCAGAGTCCAGCGACACCGGCAAACAGAACGACGAGCCAGAGCGTGTCGCCGAGTAACAGTCGTAGTGTGACATCCGCAGGCGAAACCCAAATCGCTGGCCGATCACGCAGATCGTCGTAGTATTGAAGTGCAAAGAAACGGGTCGCTTCGATTGTTGCTTTGTTCAGAAAGCGTGGTATATCGGCGCTAATAACCGCGATTCCTTGTTGTGTGGCGCGTTGTTGGCGCGCAAGGCGATCTTCGCCCATGGAATAGAGCTGCCGTTTGACACTCTCGCGCCCGGCGGGGTCGTTGTCCAGCCATAGATTCTCTGCACCAGTGGTATCAATCAGAATAAACCCACCATAGGTTACATAATTACGGGTAGTCCATGGTGCAAGTGTAAGAACTGCTACAAGCAGCAGTACCAGCGCTGGCATTACAAGGCCAGCCATTGCGGCCGCTTTGGGGATTTCCAGCTGTTGGCGCTTCTTAGCTTGTAGAAACAGCCATAGCATGCCAAGCGGGATAAGTGGCAAGGCTACTGAGCGAATCAGGGCAAGTATGCCGATTGCGCATCCACTAAGTGCAATCATCCAGTAGTTTTTCGTATGGAGTGTTGCGCTACGAATGAGCAACCACAAACAGCAACTCAGGCCAAACAGAAAGAGAGTTTCGCTCAAGAGTTCGGTAGCGGTGGCTGCAAGGGTATAGCTTAGTGCAGTCAAAAAGGCCGCAATCAACGCAGTTCGTTGGCCGAAGAGCATACGTGTGAGGCCATAGATTGGTAGGATCGTACAAGCGCTGACAATCGCTTGAACCAGGCGAATTTGTTGAATGAGTGAATCAAATAGATAGATTGTAGCAATGAGGAAACCGGTGTAGAGTGGCGGCCGCATAAAGCGCAATTCTGTATAGCGTTTCTGCTGTAGAAACGTAAGAGCTTGCGCCAGATATTCCTGTTCGTCACCTCCAAGCGGGTATTGATCATGCCAACGCCACACGAGGAGCCGCAGGGCTATCGCGAGAATAAGCAGGCAGACAAGCATTCGGTTGTGGTGACGAATGATCATATAAACACTGGAACATATGCGGCGCAGTGTAGTGTTCCCTATCGGATTTCAGCCCAATCAAGGCGAATCCCCAGATATTGCACCTGTCCAACGACAGTCTCACTCTGCTGGCTATTATAGCGTGCGGCATCAGGGACGAAGGTTGGAGTATGGAGTGTGATGATCAGATCACTTCCAGGCGGTGCAGGTGGCAATCGTAACGCATATTCTTCAATCTTAGTTGTATTGAGAACCCATTGGCCAACCTCCTGGCCAGCAATCGACACATGGATTACTGGTGTGGTGGCATATGGTTGCCAAGCACGACCATCGGCCCGTAGTACAAGAGTCTGTGGTTGCCCGTTGGCTGCATATGGGAAACGTAACTGTGCACCATCGGTACACCAGCGGAAATTAGCGGGTGGGCTGCTTTCGCCCTCCCCCAAATAGCAGCCATTGATATACCCAAGGTCGAGGCTTCCACCCAGGTTGATACGGGTTGTTGGTGCTGGCTGAAGCCATTGCCAGGCCCATGCAACTGGGTTGGCGTCATCGACATAACGTGCGCTGAATATTGCGAGAGCGCCTGGCTGATCGCCAAGCGTTCGTAAGAAGTCGCCACGTAGTGTAGCTGCAAGCGCATCGCGCGATTGAGCGATTTGGGCTGGTTGAGGCAAGAGTGCAAGCGCGCGGGGAATATCTCCAGCACGAGCGGCAATCAATGCAGCCCCAAGGCGGCGCATATCGGGGCCAAGTGGTTCTGTTGCTAGTATCTGCTGGGCTACATCAAGGCGCTGTTCCTGGATTGCAGCTGCCAATCGTTGGTCGTTTTGGTATTGTGAGCGCGCCTCAAGTGCGATCTGAGTAATTGCTAGGCTGGAGGGGTAGCGACCGAAGTACGATGCCCATCGCGAATCTTGTCCGGCATCAATAGGTTCAAGGTAGGCGTATGGTGTGGCAGCAATACCAAAGAGCAGTAACGAAAGTACAGCCGAAAGAATAAGGAACGGCGCTGGATTCAGGGCGATAACGCTTCGTGGGCTGCCGAATACTGTTGGCTGTGGATGAGTGCTCAGAGTAGATTGGATGGCTAAGCGGCGCTTTGGACTTTTTATGCGCTGCCAGCATTCGGCTACTGCCCATGCTGCAAAGATAAAGACAAGAGGCATCAGGGGTAAACGGAAGCGGTTAATAGCGAATAGTAGTGGGGCTACCGCCAGGTTATACACCCACCATAGGCCTGTTAATGCCACAATTGGTTGATTATTGTAGCTACGCGCAAGCGCCCAACCGATGATTGCAAGTGGCAATGTTACGACATAGAGTGTGTCATCAAGCAGGAAGAGTGCCAAGATGTAGATAGGATCGAGGCGACCGGTACTGAAGCCAGTTGTGAAGCGCTCAGCGCCAGTGTAGTTGATCTGAAACAGATCGATGAACTCACGTAACGATTTTTCTGCAAATGCAAGCGGGCGTGCTGTAATCAAACACAATGCTTCCTTTGACATAGCTGCTTGACGGGCTGCCTGGCTGGGTAGCACTCCTGGAAATGGCGCACATGTGTCGCGAACCTGGACGGATGTTGGCTGGCCAAGCATACCTAGCACAACATCACGCACTTGTGCATCACTGCGTTTGCCATCGTACGCAGTTCGTGCGCCAAGAAACAGGTTAAATGCCCCGCTGGTGTCGATCAGCACAGTGCCGCCATACATTCGCGAATTGTAAAGCGTCCAGGGTGCAATTGTGAGTGTGAGTGCCAGGAGAAAGCTGAATGCTGCTGTGTAGATACTTGAGCGCCTGCCAGGAATGCTGGTGTGTGATGCTGTCGGATTGGGCCTCCGTAAGAGCCAGATTAATACGATTGGTAAGAAACCAAGTGTGAGGCTACGTGTAAGAGTGGCAAGCCCTAACATAACGCCTGCCAACCCGACTCGCTGTGCTGGAAGCTGTTCAGCAGAAAGAAGATAAAGCGCCGTGAGTATAAGTACAATAAATACCGTTTCTGAAAGCATGACTTGAGTATAGAGCGCAAAAGGGAGATAGAGGCCGCTTGCGAGCGCTGCTATTCCAGCAACGACCGGACGACTTGGCGCGAGTCGTTTTGCCAGCAGAAAAACCAGAATAACGCTTCCAAGGCTAAGGATGATCTGGGATACAACTATCGGCGTTAGGCTGGAGCCAAACAGGCGTACATGGGTAGCAATGAACAAGGGATACAGTGGTGCGCGTGTCCAGAGATACCCTTGATACCAATCGAAGCCACGGCCAAGTGCAAGCCAGTTGGATGCAGCAACATATTCGCCCTCATCGGAGATAAGGCCGGTTCGTGGGATATGATCCCATAATGTCAGGCGCAAAAGTAATGCCACAAGGAGTGGTATAAACCACGGCCAGTATGAATGGAAGTTGCGTTGGCGTTGAGTCATTTGCCGATTATACTCGGTTCGCTGGCTGGGGCTGTTGGCAAGAGCATTGTAAAGCAGGAGCCTTGGTTGATCGTACTTACTACACGGAGCAGCCCACGATGTGTACGCATAATGCCTTGAGCCGCTGAAAGACCCAAACCATGGCCAGCAACTTTCGTAGAGAAGAATGGGTCGAAAATCTTTGGCAGCACGGTTGCTTCGATCCCACTGCCAGTATCGCGAACCATGAGTACTGCATACATGCCAGGCTGAAGTTTCCCCCATTCATCGCTTTCCACCTGTTCATCCGTGAGTGTCATTGATGAGGTTGAGATCGATATAACGCCTGGGTGCTCACCGATCGCCTCAGCTGCATTTGTGACGAGGCTAAGCACAACGCGGCGTATCTGGCTACTATCTGCCAATATAAGTGGTATGTTTGGGTCAAGCTGGCATTCGATGATAATTGCACGCTGAATCATTGAGCGCATCAACGGACTAATGCCTTCAACAATAACTGAAAGGCTAACTGGTTCACGCTGGAGGTGTACCTTACCAGCATAGGCAAGCATCTGCTGGGTTAAATCAACCGCACGGCGTGCGGCAGCCTCAATTTGAATGAGGCTTGTGTGCGCTTCCGCATTGTCGGGCAATTCGAGCCTAGCTAACCCAGCATTGCCCAAGATCGCCATCAGTAGGTTATTGAAATCGTGGGCAATTCCGCCAACAAGTACCCCAAGGCTTTCGAGCTTTTGGCCTTCAATCAGCTGGCGCTGTGTTGCGCGTTGCAGTTCCTCTGCTCGCAGACGCTCGCTAATATCGCGCAGAATAATAATATGGTGCGTTTGATCATTTTCAACTACTGAGTTGAATGAGGCCTCTACGGGACAAACACCCCCGCTACTGGTGCGGATCTGGAATACCGTACCAGGGAGGGGTGGCCAATACGCACTTGTTGCTTCGAGTATACTGCGTTTCTGTAACTGCTGCCCCAGTAGTACCTTGCGTTGATCCCCAAACATGTGTAAGGCTTGGATGTTTGCGTCGGTAATAACCCATTCTTCATTGGTTAACAGAATTGCATCGGCGGCCTGATCAATCAGTGCTCGGTAACGCTGCTCTGAGGCACGAAGCGCCTCGAAGAGTCGTGCATTAGCGACAGCTACACTAATCTGATCGGCGACAAGTTCCAATATGGCTACATCCTGATCGGTAAGAATAGGCTCCACTGATTCGAGCACAATAATACCGTTGACACTACCATCAGTTGCTCTCAGTGGCGCACTAATACCCTGGCTGATACCAGCAAATGCCTGAATGAAATCTGGATCTTGGCTTGAATCACGCGTAAAAATGAGCTTTCCTGTACGTATGACCCTCCCACTGACCCCTTGGCTGATATGGATTGTTGAAATGACTTGCTCATAGCCAATATGTGCTTGAAGACGTAAATATTCCCCATCAAGTAAATAGATACTCAACATGCGATACCCAAAAGCATTGCTGACAATCGTTACCATATCCTGAAATACGGTTGCGAGCGTAGCAGTAGAGTTGATGATGCTAGCAATGCGCTGAATAGTGCTAAGCTCGGCTACTTTGCGTTGGGATGAATGGTAAAGGCGCGCATTTTCAATAACAAAGGCAGCACTATGTGCGATTTCCTCAATCAATGGCACGTCTTCTGGTGTGTAATGACGGCCAGAGTGGCTATATGCAAAGACGATCAATCCCAGAGTGCGTTCGCGTGCTATCAATGGAGCCCGAATCATGGAGCATGTTCCAAGATCTCGTAATGCTTGCTCATGGTCGCTGTTCACTGCAAGCCGCATGAGTTCATCTTCATCAAAGTCACTGCGGAGTTCGATTTGACCATCGGACAGGACACGATTATCACGACTATCAACATCGAAATTCGAGATCGTCGATTGCATTTGGCTGAGCGCGTTGGTATCTTGTGCAAAGGCACTCGCACGTGCCACTCGCTGTAATTTGTGCCCATCAGATAGTAATACTGAGCACCAATCTGCCAGGGCCGGAAGTGCGAGATGCGCGGCACTTTGCAGCGTTGCCTCGTAATCCAACGAAGATGAAAGCATGCGGCTAACGCTTGTAAGTACGCGCTGCCGCTCCTCAAAACGCTGTTGGGTTGCGTTGCGTTCAATTTCAAGCTCAGCGATACGATTGAGCAATTCAGAATGCGTCATCGAACTAATCGGCTTCAGCATACAGAACTCCCAGATTCCTAGCCATTAGTATTATTCACTCGGAATAAGCCGCGTCAGGATTAACTGAATTGCGCCAGCCAGCGCAACAATCAAAAGTGCTGCACGTAGTGATGTTGCGTCTGCAACCCAACCAATAATTGGTGGAACAATAATGAAACTGAGATATGCAACTGACATAATAGCGCCAGTTACTGCACCGCTCTGGCCTGGTGCGAGGCGCGCAGTTGCACTTAGAATCGTTGGGATAACCCCAGCAATCGCAATACCAACGAGCGCAAATGCAATAATTGCAGGAATCACGGCTGCTGTAGCAACCAGAATGATTCCCGCAAGCAGTAAACAGACGCCAGACATGATCAGTGAAATGCGATCTCCGACTCGTGCAACCAATGTTGCATTTACCAACCGACCAACAAACATCGTTCCATTGAATAACGCGAATGCCGCACCGCCGACCGCTGCAGGCGCTCCTAACTCATCCAGGTAGATGACAGCCCATATATTGGCGACACTTTCACCAAGTGTACTGATTAGGCAAATTGCAGCTAGTGCCAGCACAATCGGCCCGCTGAAGAGTAACCGAATGGCAGCGGCTGGGCTACTCGCTCCCTCCGCTGCCGTTTCGACAGGTGCAAAGTGTACCAACAGGGTGGCCAAAAAGAGGATACCCGCTAATGCAGCACAAATCTGTAGTAGTTGTGGGTAGGTGATCCCATTGCCGAGCAGTGTTCCTGCCATAATTGCACCTACAACTGCCCCACCACTGAATCCAGCATGCATGAGATTCATAACTTTGCGCCCAGTTGCTGCTTCCCAATCCAGTGTTGCACTATTCGCCATGGCTTCAATCGTGCCAAGGCCAACGCCCGAAAGCATCAGTGCGCCAACCAAACCCCATAAATCGTGGATGAGCGACATCCATATCAGTGAACTCCCCAATGCAATCAGGCCAACAAGCGCCAAGTGCTTCTTTTGAAAGTGGCTACAGAGTGGCCCTGCAAGTAGGAGTATAAACACCGAAATCAATGGTGCACTTAATTGTGCTGTGCCAAAGACACCTTTACTCAGTGAAAGCGCCTGTAACATCAGTGCCCAGATAACCCCCTGAGTGCCTAATGTCACCCCAAACAAGCCGAAATAACTAACAAGTATCGTGAAAACAATTCCAGGGTTCCAGAGATACGGTTCCGTAGTATCGGTGTGAGCGGTGGTTTGCACAATAGTTCTCGCACTAATTGATTGTTCGTACGGGTGAGTATAGCATATTCGGATATTGTACCTAGCTTGAGACTGATTTGTGAAGATGTATCATTTCTACCTTGACGGTTGCTTGATGGCGCGCTATACTCCCTATGGTCAATGCAAATTGGCCTTGTATTTCGTTATGTACGAAGGTTTATGGACGTTATCCCTAGTCATACGTGCGTGCGACTGTCAGGCTCTTGGCCTGCGTTCGCTCCCTCGTGCTGTGACACGGCCAACCCCATCTTCATGCTGTTGCCCCGAACAGTGTGATCTGATTGGGTATGCCCTCGCAGCCTGAGGCTGTGGAGGGCCTTTCACTCTCCCAAAAGCAACGCCGCCAGAACGATGGTTGCACGCACGCCATATGCAACCGGAGGTTGGCCATGGCTGTGTTTTCACTTCACAGCACTGCTCTGCCGCGCCCCTCCTTCTTGGCACATTTACTTGGTGTGTCGGTGCGCGGTAAGACCGGTGAAGAGATCGGTCGTCTTGATGATCTCATTGTTCGCATAGGCGATGATCCCTACCCGCCGATTGAAGGGCTCGTGGTACGCGATGCCCGTAAACGATTTTTTGTGCCCAGTAGTCACCTTGCCACACTTAATGGAATTGCCCAACTCTCAACCTCGATCGTCGATCTGCAACACTTCCAGCGCCGCGATGGTGAGGTGTTGCTTGGCACCGATGTCCTTGATCATCAGATTATCGATATCACTGGTCGGCGTATCGTGCGGGTGAATGATGTTCAGTTGACGTGTGTTGATGGTACCTATCGGGTTGTTGCAGTCGATGTCAGCCCGCAAGCACTTGTGCGTCGATTAGCACCGCGCATATGGAGTGACCGTATCATTGGTCGTCATATTATCGACTGGGGTGAGGTGCAGTATCTTGCCAGTGCTGCTCCTGTGCGCCTCAAGGTTTCATACAGCAAACTGGGCGAACTGAACCCTGTGGATCTTGCACGTATTGTGGATGCACTCTCATATCGTGAGAGCGCAGAAATCGTTGCGGGCCTTGATGATGAGACCGCTGCAGATCTGCTTGAAGAGGTGAGTGACGAGCGCTTGGCGGATCTCTTTGAAGGGATGGATCAAGAGCGCGCTGCTGATATTCTTGAAGAGATGACCCCCAGTGCTGCTGCCGACATCCTCGATGACTTGGATGATGAGGTCGCAGAACAATTGTTGGCGAAAATGGAACCAGAAGAAGCTGCCGATGTACAAGCCTTATTGGCCTACGATGAATATAGTGTTGGGCGCATTATGACCACTGAATTTGTATGTATCCCGTATGATGCGACGGTTGGTCAAGCACTGATAACGATCCGTGCAATGGAAGAAGCCCCCGATCCACTGCTGGCCGTCTATGTTGTGAATACATCCCTCGAAGTGGCCAACTTAGATCTTCAGGCTACAGACGATCAACACACCCCGGCCTCTGCTGAGCAGGCACTCTATCTTCTTGGGATCGTGCGGTTGCGAGCCCTCATATTAGCAGATCCCGC
The DNA here is from genome assembly GCA_031362265.1 of Roseiflexaceae bacterium. Classification (GTDB taxonomy): domain Bacteria; phylum Chloroflexota; class Chloroflexia; order Chloroflexales; family Roseiflexaceae; genus JANLSE01. The sequence continues at coordinate 7,133 of JANLSE010000617.1, read as the reverse complement.
AACACCGATTGCCGAAGTTATGGATAGCGACTTGCCAACGGTTGAACCCGATGATCCAGCCGAGCAGGCAGCACGGATTTTGGCAGAATACAATCTTCTGGCGGTACCAGTATTGAATCGGCAGCAGCAATTTCTTGGCATCGTTACTGTCGATAATGCATTGGCGGTATTGCTTCCGGAAATTTGGCAGCGGCGCGGTGCACGATCATTTGCGTGAGTATGTCTGTAGATTGCCGTACATACTGAAATCACTGCGTCGCATCTATCAGTTATCCATAGGAAAGCTTTACTAATGACAACCAGCAAGTCCGTTGAGACAATCCGTCCCGAAGAGGAACGACGTGATAATAGGCGAGTCGGGCGCCGCCGGCGCTGGATGCCATACCTGATGGCACTTGGGCCTGGGTTATTAGCAGCCAGCGCTGGCAATGATGCTGGTGGAATAGCAACATACGCGTCGGCAGGTGCCCAATACGGCAATGGCCTCTTATGGGCGATGGTGATCGTAACAATCTGTGTCGGGATCGTTCAAGAAATGAGTGCTCGTCTTGGCGCAGTAACCGGAAAGGGTTTCTCCGATTTGGTACGAGAAAGCTTTCCACTGCGCATTACCGCACTGATTCTAAGCACACTCTGCATCGCAAACTTTGGCATTATTGTTTCTGAATTTGTTGGTATTGCAGCAGCAGCAGAGCTTTTTGGAATAAGCCGTTATATTGCTGTTCCAGTAATGGCACTAATTATATGGGTGCTTATTACACGTGGCTCATATGGTCGGGTCGAGCGTGTATTTATGGCGCTTGCATTAGTATTTCTGGCATATATTGCTGCGGCAGTATTAGCGAGGCCAAATTGGAATGAGATTGCACAAGCAACGCTCGCACCCCGTATGCAGTTCGACGCGGGCTACTTGCAGATCTTGATTGCGATCGTTGGTACTACGATTTCACCCTATATGCAATTGTATATTCAATCGAGTGTTGTTGAGAAGGGTGTAACGTTCGATGAGTATCGCTATACACGCTTTGATGTCTGGGTTGGGACCATATTTGCTGGGATCGTTGCTTCGGCAATAATGATCGCGACATCGGTTGCGTTGCATCCGCGTGGAATCAGAATTGAGGGCGCTGCGGACGCAGCATTGGCACTCCAGCCAGTTGCAGGTGAATATGCACGCATCCTCTTTGGGCTTGGCCTGTTTGGGGCATCGGTGCTGGCAGCGGGGGTATTGCCCTTGGCAACAACCTATATGCTCAGCGAGGCACTCGGCTTCGAGCGAGGAGTCTCCCACTCGTGGGATGAAGCGCCGATTTTCATGTGGCTTTTTAGTGGCCTGATCTTTATTGGTGCAGCACTTGCGCTGATTCCAGGTCTGCCACTCATTCAAGTACTTATTGGCGTCTATGTGCTCAATGGTCTCTTACTACCAATTGAACTATTTGCGATTCTACGGCTCGTGAATAATCGCGAATTGATGGGTAATCAAACGAACCATGGCTTCTATAATCTGCTCGCCTGGGGGGTCACGATTATCGTCAGCTTACTCTCATTGAGCTTGATTGCCACAACAGTCTTGGGTTGGTTGGGGGTTCAGATCTAAATGTGAGGGGATGTTAGATGGATCGCGGTTCTCTAGAACCACGATCCATCAGTGTTGATCCTGCTACGCGTTCTGCAATGCCATTTCCCGGCGTTTTTGTTCGCGCTTACGATCATCAAGTTTCAGTGTGCGCTTACGCAGGCGATACGATTTGGGGGTAACTTCTACAAGCTCATCATCACTGATATATTCAATCGCATCATCTAAACTTAAATTACGCGGTGTCTCTAAGCGTAGCGCCTCATCGGCACCTGAAGATCGCATATTCGTAAGATGTTTGCGCTTACAGACATTAACCTCCAGGTCACGGTCGCGAATATGCTGGCCAACAATCATGCCCTCATAAACGTCGATCCCGGCACCCATGAAGAGTTGCCCACGCTCCTGGGCGTTATACAGGCCAAATGTCGTCGCCAAGCCACTCTCCGACGCAATCAGTGAACCATTTGCACGTGTCATGATTTCGCCCTGAAGCGGCTCATACCCCATGAACAGTGCATTCATGATCCCCTCGCCACGCGTTGCACTGAGGAAGGTTTGGCGGAAGCCAAGCAGCCCACGGGTTGGGATATGGAAAATCATATGGACGCTGCCATCGTCGCGATTACGCATATCACGCATGATGCCTTTACGCCCGCCCATAAGCTCAATTACGGTTCCTTGATAATTCGCTGAAACTTCGATCTCAACTTGCTCAATCGGTTCTAGCTTTTCACCATCAACCTCTTTGAAGATCACCTCAGGCCGGGATACTTGGAATTCATACCCTTCACGACGCATATTCTCGATCAGAATGGTTAGATGTAACTCGCCTCGCCCGCTTACTGCAAATGCGTCTGGCGCCTCTGTATCGGCTACCCGTAGGGCCACATCACGTGCCAGTTCTTGGTACAAGCGCTCACGTAACTTGCGCGAGGTTACATGTGTTCCTTCACGGCCAGCAAACGGGCTGTTATTCACCGCAAATGTCATCCGTACTGTTGGCTCTTCAATTATGATTGGTTCAAGTTGATCGGGGGACTGTGAATCTGCGATCGTATCACCAATTAGCGCATCTGGAATCCCCGCAATCGCAATAATGTCACCCGCGCTTGCCTCTTCAACCTCACGGCGTTCCAGACCCTGGAAGACAAACAGTTGATTAATTTTGGCTGGCGTGATCGTGCCATCGTGGGCAATACGTACCAAACTCGCCGATTTACGCAACGTCCCGCGGCGTAACCGGCCGATAAGGATTTTGCCTTTATAGTCATCATAAGAAGTGTTGGTTACTAGAAATTGTGGCGGCCCATCAAGTTCTACATCAGGGCCAGGAATCTGATCAACGATCGCATCAAATAGTGGTTCGAGTGATGTGTGAATCTTAAGTGGCGAACGCCCTGCCACGCCCTCGAGCGCATTGGCGAAAATCGTCGCAAACTCAGCTTGCTCATCGTTCGCTCCCAAATCAACGAACAGATCAAATGTCTCATTAACCACATGATTTGGCCGCGCATTTGCACGATCAATCTTGTTAACAACAACAATCGCGCGGTGCCCTGCTTGTAGCGCCTTGCGCAGAACAAAACGTGTCTGTGGCATTGGCCCATCAACCGCATCGACGAGGAGCAGCACTCCATCGACTAGGTTCATAACGCGTTCGACTTCACCCCCAAAATCGGCATGTCCAGGCGTGTCCACAATATTGATCTTGATGCCTTTATACACAACTGAGGTGTTCTTGGCTAAGATCGTAATGCCACGCTCACGTTCCAAATCATTTGAATCCATCATTCGCTCAGCGACATGCTGGTTCTCACGGAAAATATGGCTCTGTTTCAGCAACCCATCCACAAGTGTCGTCTTACCATGATCGACATGTGCAATGATTGCGATATTGCGAAGGTCTTGTCGTTGCATATCCTACACACAAAATGGCCCCGACTCACAGGCCAGGGCGAACGGATGACATGTATATCACTCCAATTAGTGTACCACATCGCGAAGCTTACGGCAAATAATATCGTGCTTTGCCGTGCTCATGAATGCATATTTGGCGATTTGACACACAATAGTCGGTGTGCTATACTTCGCAATCGCTGTGCAGAAAAGCACTGGTTCTGTACGTGCGCTCTTGGGCCCTGTTCTAAGGCACGACCATTGTCGTGACCAGACAATGTGGGTTCGAAATATTATTTTGTTCGCGAGGCGACAAGGGAGCAGACCAGGATGCCGACAATTAATCAGCTAGTACGGAAGCCACGCAAGCCAGTTTCGAAGAAGGTCAAGGCACCGGCACTGCGTTTCAATCTGAATGTGTTGAAGGGTAAGTTGACACGTGGCAAGGGTGCGCCGTTCAAACGCGGTGTGTGTACCCAAGTCAAGACGATGACACCCAAGAAGCCAAATTCGGCGCTGCGCAAGATTGCTCGTGTTCGGTTATCGAATGGGATGGAAGTAACGGCCTATATTCCTGGTGAGGGTCACAACCTTCAGGAGCACTCAGTAGTGCTGATCCGTGGTGGTCGTGTCAAGGATCTACCAGGTGTTCGCTACCATATTGTTCGCGGAACTCTGGATGCCCAGGGTGTAACTGGCCGCAAACAGGGTCGTTCAAAGTATGGTACAAAGAAGAATCAGGTTGCGGCAAAGAAGAAGTAATTCTAGCGATCATCATTGTGCATTCGCAGGTGCGAAGGCTTACATTCTCCGTCATATATAGAGGTGACGAATGCCCCGACGAGGAACAATTGAGAAGCGCATCCCACTACCTGATGCGCGCTATAACAGTGTTGCGATCCAGCAATTCATTAACAAGGTCATGCAGTGCGGTAAGAAGTCGACTGCAGAGCGAATTGTCTACCAGGCGCTCGATCTCGCCGCTGAGCGCTTGAAGAAGAGTCCAATGGAAGTATTTGAGATTGCTATTCGTAATGCAGGCCCTGTGATTGAAGTTCGCCCGAAACGCGTTGGCGGGGCAACATATCAGGTGCCAGTTGAAGTTAAGAGTGATCGCCGTCAGTCGTTAGCGATGCGCTGGCTGCTTACTTCCGCGCGCGCGCGCAGTGGCAAGCCGATGTTTGAACGATTGGCTGGTGAAATGATGGATGCATACAATAACACCGGCAATACAATCAAGCGTAAAGAAGATGTTCAGCGAATGGCAGAAGCTAATCGTGCCTTCTCGCATTACGGGCGATTCTAAGGGGAAGTACGGATATGCCACGGGAAATACCATTAGAGCGCATTCGTAATATCGGCATTATTGCCCACATAGACGCGGGTAAGACGACGACAACCGAGCGTATACTTTTCTATACTGGCCGTACCTACAAAATCGGCGAGGTCCATGAAGGTACCGCCACGATGGATTGGATGGAGCAGGAGCGCGAGCGTGGTATCACGATCACTGCGGCAGCTACAACTGCTGAGTGGAAAGTCGATGATATTACGTATCGTATCAACATCATTGATACCCCAGGACATGTTGATTTCACTGCCGAGGTTGAGCGCTCACTGCGCGTTCTCGATGGTGGTGTTGTTGTGTTTGATGCGGTTGCAGGTGTCGAGCCACAATCTGAGACGGTTTGGCGGCAGGCCGACAAATATAAAGTTCCGCGTGTCTGTTTTGTGAATAAAATGGATCGCATTGGCGCGAATTTCGAACGAACAGTTGAAATGATTAAGGATCGCTTAGGCGCGAAGCCAGTTCCGATTCAGATGCCAATTGGCTCTGAGGATCGCTTCCGTGGCATTGTCGACTTGATGCAGAATCGCGCTGTAATCTATACTGACGATGCGGGTAAGCGCGAAGAACTTGAAACGATCCCTGCTGATGTGGCTGAAAAGGCCGAGAAGCTTCGTCAGGAAATGATTGAAGCAATCGCAGAGACAGATGATGAATTGATGCTACTATACCTCGAAGGTGAGGAGCTTGGCACCGAGGAGCTCAAGCGAGCACTGCGTAAGGCAACTATTGCTGGCAAGCTTGTGCCTGTTTTGTGTGGTGCTGCACTGAAAAACAAAGGTGTCCAGCGCATGCTTGATTCCGTTGTTTTCTATCTGCCATCACCACTCGATATCCCACCTGTCTCGGGGATATTGCCTGGCCAAATTGCAGGTGAAGAAGGCGTAGATTTGATCGTGCGCCCCACGGATGATACTACTCCTTTTACTGGTTTGGTATTCAAGATCGTTGCAGATCCATTTGTGGGTAAATTGGCTTATTTCCGGGTCTATTCTGGTAAACTTGAGGCTGGTTCGTATGTGTTGAACACGACCCGTGGTCAGCGCGAGCGGATTGGTCGCCTTCTTCAGATGCATTCAAATCACCGTGAAGATATCAAGGAAGTGTACGCAGGTGATATTGGTGCAATGGTTGGGCCGAAGGCAAGCTTTACTGGCGATACAATCTGTGATGTTGAGAATCCAATCGTGCTCGAGAATATCCGCTTCCCAGAGCCAGTCATCCAGCTCGCGGTTGAGCCGAAGACGAAATCTGACCAGGATAAGATGGGTATAGCGCTTCAGAAGCTCTCAGAAGAAGATCCAACATTCCGCGTCTATACCGATCAAGAGACAGGGCAGACGATTATTGCTGGTATGGGCGAGTTGCACCTTGAGGTTCTGGTCGATCGCATGCGCCGTGAGTATAAGGTTGAGGCAAATCAGGGTAAACCCCAAGTCTCGTATCGCGAGACGATCAGCCAGCCAACCGATATTGACTCGAAGTTTGTGCGCCAGACGGGTGGTAAGGGTCAATATGGGCATGTCAAGTTCCGTATGGAGCCACTCCAACCAGGTGGAGGATTTCAGTTCGTCAATGGTATCGTCGGTGGCTCAGTTCCGCGTGAATATATTGGCGCTATTGAACAAGGCGTCAAAGAAGCAATGGCGAGCGGTGTCATCGCCGGTTATCCGGTTGTCGATCTCAAAGTTACCCTTTACGATGGTTCATATCACGAAGTGGACTCTTCGGAAATGGCGTTCAAAATCGCCGCTTCAATGGGTCTCAAAGATGGTGTTCGTAAAGGTCGTCCAGTGCTCCTTGAGCCAGTGATGACTGTTGAAGTCGTGACCCCAGATGACTTTCTCGGCAGCGTATTAGGTGATCTGAATGCTCGCCGTGGGCAAGTCGAAGGGATGGAAGCGCGCGGGAATGCACAGGTGGTTAAAGCGCATGTGCCACTCTCGACGATGTTTGGTTATACCACTGAGTTGCGATCGTCAACCCAAGGTCGCGCAACATCATCGATGGAGTTTGCTTACTACCAGCAACTTCCCGAACACCTTGCTAAGGAAATTGTTGAGAAACGCCGCGGCTAGAACCGCATTTGCCGATCAAGCGACATAAAACTGTGAGGAGATTAGAATACAATGGCAAAGCAGAAATTCGAGCGCAACAAGCCCCACATTAACGTCGGTACGATTGGTCACGTCGACCACGGCAAGACGACCTTGACCGCAGCGATTACGAAAGTGCTCGCCCTGCGTGGTGGTGCCCAATATGTCGCCTACGACCAGATCGACAATGCCCCCGAGGAGCGCGCACGTG
>JANLSE010000588.1:0-6451 GCA_031362265.1 Roseiflexaceae bacterium | reverse complement strand
CGGTTCGGCCATGCTGCCAGGGGACACCAGCGAAACGAAAGCATGGAACGACCACATGTGGTCGTACTTGGTCGAAAAGACTGTCTCAAAACCTATTGACACATTCCGTTATCAAGATTCCCATGGTTCCATAGCTCATCGTAGACCCGTCGAACGATCGCCTTGTTGTCTCAGTCACATATGCCCTGTGGTCACTTCCTCGTGCACCTTCCACCTTATCGAGGTCCGGCTATTGGCGCCAGAGCTATGCCGTACTTTCCCTGCTCAGCTGCTGCCGGAGGTCTAATAGGTCGAAATAGCCAGCGTCGTCGATGATCTTGCCATTGGCGATACGCTGAATTGACATACCTTCCATGGTCACACGCTTACCAGTCGCAGGAATGCCAAGAAACTCGCCGTGGTGAGTGCTGCTGTTGCGCCAGCGACACATGACCTGGTCGCCCTCGGCCATCATCTCGACAATCTCGAGGTGCCAGTCGGCGAACCCGGCGAAGTATGTACTGACGAACGCGGTGGTGCTTTCGACCTGTGCGGGTGCGTAGTACGTTGGGATGGCGGTGAGCTGGCGCTTGGTCCAGATCTCGTTGAACATTTCGCGGATAAGCAGCTTGTTGTCTTCGGTCAACATGGGCACGGTACCCCCTTCATCGATAGTCTACTGATCGGCTGATCGTATCTTCCCCTGTGTTGGCTGCCAGATATATGATGTTGATAGTATTCCATAAAGCACATACCGATTGGTAACACATGCACTTTCGGAATGTGTTACAAAATGTGATACAATCGCGTGACGAACCCCCCAGATAGTGATAGCGACGGTCGTCTCGCGGAAGGGCATGCGATGGATCGAGACGCATCGTTTGGCAACTGGCTCACGTTGCGCCGGAAAGCGCTGCGTCTCTCACGCGTTGAACTTGCGCAGCGGGTTGGCTGTGCCGCCGTCACGCTGCGCAAGATTGAGGCCGACGAGCGCCGCCCATCGCGCCAGATCGCTGAGCGCCTGGTCGAGCACCTCGCGCTCGTGCTCGCCGATCGGGCGCTCTTTCTCGGCGCAGCGCGCGGCCAACAGACGGTCGATCGCCTCCCCCTCCCCGATGAGGTGGTGCCCTCACCAGCTCTAGGCGCCGATAATTCCTTCCCGCTCCCATCGACATCGCTGATTGGGCGCGTTCGTGAGCTCGCAGCCATTCGGGAGCTGCTCGTGCAGCCCACGATTCGTCTGCTGACGCTGATTGGCGCGCCCGGAATCGGCAAAACCCGACTAGTCGTTACGGCAGCCCATGCACTGCGCGATGCGTTCCGGGATGGCGTCGTGTGGGTCCCACTCGCGGCCCTTGCCACAGCTGATCAGGTGCTTCCAACGATCGCTCGCGCGTTGGGGATTGTCGTGCATGCCGGCCAACCCGTGCTGGTGCAGCTGCAGCAGGCCCTGCGCAGTAGGAACATGTTGCTCATCTTGGACAACGTTGAGCATGTGGTAGCGGCGGCACCGGCGCTTGCGAACTTGCTAGCAGGGACCCATCAGCTCAAGCTACTGGTCACGAGTCGGGTGGCACTCCGCGTCTCGGCAGAGCAGCGCTCTGCTGACTCCGCAGGAGATGCTTGCACACCTGGATCAGCGCTTTGCCCTGCTCTCCGCAGGCACCGTTGATCTGCCCGAGCGCCAGTAGGCTCTCCGACAGGCGATTGCGTGGAGCTATGACCTCTTGGCGCCCGATGCGCAGGCGCTGTTTCGTCGGTTGGCGGTCTTTTCCGGCGGCTGGACGGTTGCGGCAGTGCGTGCGGTGTGCGATAACGTGCCACCTGCGATCAATGTCCTCGATTGCCTGACCGTACTTCTCGATAGCAGCCTGGTCGTTCGGCAGACATACATCGATGATCAATCGCGCTTTGTGATGCTGGAGACAATCCGGGCATTCGCCGAGGAGCAATTCGCTGCGGCGGATGAGTCTTTGCAGATACGTCAGCAGCATCTGACCTACTACCTTGCGCTGGCCGAACAAGACGTCCAATGGAATGGGGCAGATCACCGCATATGGCTCACCGAGCTGCGCCGGGAGCAGACCAACATGCGTGCGGCCTTTGCGTTCGCCATCGCGCAAGGCGCGTCCAGCCACGCGCTGCGACTCATTGCTGCGCTCGAGGGGTTCTGGTTTAACGAGGGCGATCACGGGGAAGGGTACCAGTGGGCGACCAGACTCCTCGCCGAAACCCGCACAGTGTTGACAACCGCACAGCGCGCCCAAGCACTCAGCGTTGCTGGCTCGATGGCCTGGCAATTGGGTGATTACCGCGCCGCGCGTTCGGTGCTTGAGGAGAGCGCCGCAATCTACCGTCAGTTGGACGAACCACAACACCTCGCCGAGGTGCTCAATCCACTGGGGCGAGCATTGCTCTTTCAGGGTGAGTATAGTCAAGCATGTACCGTTCTGGACGAGGCTATCCACTTGGCGAACGAACTTGAGTATAGGAGCTGCCTGTTGATTGCGCTCCAGGGTCGTGGATACGCCGCAATGTACCATGCTGACTATGCCGATGCCTGGCTATACTTCGAGCAGAGTTTGATGATTGCGCAATCAATTGGCGTGCAATGGGGGATTGCACAGGCAATAAATCACCTTGGTGATGTCGCGCGCTGCAAAGGCGACTATGACCAGGCGGCGAACCTCTATCAGGAAAGCCTCACCCGTTGTCGAGCACAAGAGATAGCGGTTGAGATCCCCGCAATTCTGCATAACCTGGGCTACGTCGCGCTGTTTCGCGACGATCAATTGTTGGCGCAGCGCCACTTTCGCGAGAGCCTGACCCTTCAGCAGGAGCGACACAACTTGCCGGGCATCTTGGAAAGCCTGACCGGATTTGGCGCATTAATCGCCTATCATGGCCAGCCACGACAAGCAGCTGTCCTGTTTGGCGCCATCAATGCCATACGCACGGCGATCAACGCTCCAATGTGGCCAGCGGAGCAGGTTGAGTTTGATCGGCATTTCCAAAAGGTCGTAGCCGCGCTTGGCGAGAACGAAGTGCAGCGCGCAATGGACGAGGGTTGCACGCTGACGCTGGACGAAGCGACGGCCTACGCATTGTCTGACGCCTAATCAGGACAGCATAGTGGCGCTTGTGCTATGAACAGATTGCTCTGCGTGCGGCCACCCGGCGATACTCCGTGTAGCTTACGAACGAAACCAGTTTCAAGTATGTGCCGGGTAAAAAGCACAGAGACACCAAGACACTGATGCCGAGCGAGCGCCCATGACCGCAGTAGGACCATAGCCAGAAGGTACCCGTCCGGGATTCACAAAAGCTGGTTCTCGAATGCCCACTGCGTACGTGATGAGCGAATAGCACACAGCTAGCTGAGAATGGTGCGCGCAGCTTGCTTCAGGCTTGCGATCAATGGCGCGCTAATGGAGATTCCCGCCTGGCGCAGTGCGAGCAGGGCGGCGCCATGCACCGGTGGCAGCTGTGGTTCGACGAGCAGATACGCTCCAGGCACTGCTGCAAGGATAGTACCAACCTGTGTCGAAATGATGCCACTCCGTGCCAAGCCGCCCATCAGTGCAACTTCAACCGGGCGCTGCGTAAAACATGCCCCGAGCAGACGAATGCCATTGGCAAGACCGGTGGCCGCTCTGGCGCATGCGGCTAATGCGAGTGGGGAGCCGATTTCAGCAAAGCTGGTGATGATTGGCGCCAGGCCACCAAAGAGCCGCTTCACATCGCGGTAGTCGTGATGACGCTGCGCAAGCAAGAGCTCGCGTAGCTGAGCGATGGAAGCAACCCGCAGGTATGCGAACAGTGCCTGCATAAATGTTTCATCGCTTGGAATGGCCGCACCAAGCAGCGCCTGCTGCACCAGATCGTATGCCAAATGCCGCGCACCGCCGGCATAATGGTGGAAGGCATCGTTTTCAATCCGCTCTCCCGTTTCGGTGATGGCAACGATATTCGATCCGGTGCCGGCAATTGCGATGATGCCAGGGCGGGTTGCTAACGCACCAGCTAAGGCGATATCGGCATCGTTACGATGGATGCGTATACCGGTGAGACCCGGAATGGTGGTCGCTTCGTGTGCCCAAGCCTGATCCTGGGGCTCGTCCAATCCAGCAATACCTGCAATAAGGACCCTCACCGAGGCGGCTGAACGATTCGCCTGGTTCAGTGCCTGCTGAATTGCTTGGCGCACATTAGCGGGCGCATCAACGTTATGATTGGGGTTTGCGCCACCTGCTTCGCTATACCCAAGCAGCACCCCATCGAGCCCGACACAGGCGACGCGGGTTGTTGTGCCGCCACCATCAATGCCAATCACGGTTGGCTGTTCAGCAGGCAATGCATGACTCATAGGATTTTCCCTCGCTATGAATGTATACGCTGCATGGTGGCTTGCAGTGGAGATACGCTGGCATTACTGATCTACAGGTCACGCGCATCCGGCGTGAGGAAGCACTGCTGATTCAGAATGAGCAGTACCGACACTACACGCAGAGCATGCGATGGCGGCTGGCACTGGGGGTGTGGTGAGATGCTTGTTTTGTATCAAGGTCGCTTTTATCTAGCCAATGAGTCAGACTCGATATTACTTTTTGGAATTGCTGTCTCAGGAACGTATTTCACCACTGCTCGCGCCGGACAATCTCGTCCAACGTTTTGCGGCCACCCAGTTTGAGCGGCTTGTGCTCCGCAGCGGGATAACCAAACGAAATCACACAAAAGAAGTTGGTATCTTCTGGGATACCAAGCAATGCCCTTGCTTCAGCGACCTGGTAGATCGCCGCGATGCAGGAGCCAACCCCAAGTTCCCACGCGCCCAGCTGCATCTGTGCGGCGGCCTGCCCCAGATCAAAACTATTCCACTGATGGGTTGCCTCCCCAACCAAGGCCACCGCAAAGTTCGCTCCGGCCAAATGCCCGGCGAAATCCCCGGTCTTGGCAAGTGTTTCAAGAGTTGCGCGGTTCTGAATGAGAATGAACTGCCAAGGCTGCGTATTCTTACTGCTTTGCGAACGTCCCCCGGCTTCGATAATCTGGCGAATGATCTCGTCCGGTACGGCCTGGCTAGCAAACTGGCGCACAGCGCGTCGGGTGCGGATGGCTTCGAAAACATTCATGGTCTTTTCCTTAGTGTCGCTTTTCGCTGAGCTATCAATTACGCTGCCATGGCTGGTTCGTAGTGCAGAACCATTAGCTTATCCGAATGGAGCGCAAGCATTGCAAACGCCCGACCAGTATCATCGCTAAATTCAATCTCGTAGGTACTCGGTGCTAACTCTTCGACCACTGTGCCGACTTGGCCACGCCGTAATCCGTGGTCCGGAATATCTTCGAGTAATGCGACAACATCAAGAAGTCTAGGCATATCCTTCATGGCATTTCTCCTTGCTCAGAGCACATAACAACTGGTGAGGCGTGGTGCGTCTTCGCCCGTTCGCACGATCCACGCACTGCGCACTATCGCCGCGCCACGCGGGCCTTGCATCCGAAAGTCGATGACATGGCGCTCGCCAAATGTATCATGCTCACTTGGCTTCGCATCTTCTGTCAGCGCTGCCTGGAATAACGCCTCTTGCAGTTGTTCGGCATCCTCGTCCGTCAGTCCCAGGACAGCGGCAAATACCCGCGCTTTGTGGCGTCCTCTTGGATGAGTCGGGCTCAGACAATAGTCCCGAAGTTTGATACTATCGACGATTGCCTGCTCACCGTTTGGTAAACGCATTATCGTTACGCTTTCACACAAGTTACTTGTATTGAACGTAGCGTAGCACACTTTCTGAGCCAACGCAGCACCACGAATCCCGGTGAGATGCACGGCTGCTGATATTATACCCGTTCGGCTGCGACTACGCTAACGTCTAATCGCATTGCGTCATAGCAACACATCCTGTACGGTACCTATCGTATCAAGCGTGCTATCACGACACATGCGTCCTTATGCCTCCAGCATCATCCACTCCTCCTGATGCGGTAACCTGCCCCGCGCCCAATACTGAGCACATCACCCCTGCATGCCGCAGTTACTAATGAACTGCACTGCTGGCGCAGGTGGATGTTCGCCTGCCGAGGTACATCCTCGGCCTTTCGCATGCGCATGATGCGCTCAGTATTCGGTGTGTGATCACGCTGTGTGGTCGCACGATGTGTGATGTGCCCCGCATGGTCGGGCCATCGCGAGTGAGGTGCTGTCATGAATCTGGAGCTGTTCGCGGCTACGACGCAGGACGACGAGGAAGAGGAGACGCCACGGCCAAGTGTGCCTGAGCTGGGTGATTTTGAGGAGGAGGAGCTGGACGATATCTACAATCGACTCCAAGGAGTCTAATGCCCCAATCGTTATCCGACGCGCAACATGGTGTGTTGCGCGTCCTTGATTCACGCTTCTCGTTGTCTTTTGAGGAAAGGAGGTTCTGTGCCTACCTTCTTGCAGGGTTCGCTCGGCAGCCAGCTCCCACCA
>JANLSE010000574.1:0-21462 GCA_031362265.1 Roseiflexaceae bacterium | reverse complement strand
AAATATGAGCGGCTGGACGTCCTCATTAACAATGCGGGACTGGCGGCCCCCAAACGGCAATGTACTGAAGATGGAATTGAATCCAATTTTGCGGTAAACGTCGTCGCGCCATTTATGCTCACACATCTTTTGATGGATTCGCTCAAAGTCGGTCCGTCAGCACGCGTCATCAATGTGATGGGCGGGGATGTCCCTGCCAAATTGGAGCTTGATAACTTGCAGGCCGAGCGATCCTTTGCTGGCCTGAGTTCTTATGCACAATCCAAATTGGCGATGATGGTGATCATGTATGAGTTTGCCCAACGTACACAAGATTCATCGGTGACTATAAATGTTTGTTATCCCGGGCAAGCCAGTACGAACATGACGGGCAGCGTGACGCCTGAAATGCTTCCCAGGATGATGCGCTTTGTATTCCCCTTATTCAAATTGGCAGTTCGCCCTGATGGAGGCAAATCAGCGGCAAAAGCATCACGATCATCGATCTATCTGGCTTCTTCCACTGAAGTTGAGGGCATCACAGGAAGATACTTTAATGCCAAATGCAAAGCGGCCGTATGGTCGCCAGCAGTTCTCGATGCGGAAATGCGCCAGCAGCTCTGGTCAATCGTTGCACAACTTGCTTATGGTATTCACTGAATGTATATGCAGAAGAGCGGTCGTATGCGCATAAGCGCGAACTTTAACTGCTCCGTTACCAATCACTCCCCCTCATGCGGCGTTCTGCAGCGGTTGTCCGGTACACAACCGCTGGGCCAACCAGTGACTGATGTCCGCTTCCTGCTGGTGCCGTTGTCGCGGACTGCTGACCAGAAAGCGCTTGAGACGCGCCATGCACGCCAGACCCGTGCGCGAGTCCAACAGCCGCGCACCTGGGTGCGCAGGGTCTGGATGCTTCGCCCAGCCAGGAGCCAACTACTGGCCGGTGCCTGCGGGTCGTCCGTCCCATCTGGCACGGCGGCGCGGACCGCGGCCACCTGATCCTCCTGGAATGCCCAGGCCACGAGTAACACCCGTACGGTCGCCTCCAACGTTTCTGGCGTCCGCCCCCGCAGGTGCGTGATATGCAGCTGCTGCTTCATGCGTGTAAACAGCAGCTCAACATGCCAGCGGGCGCGATACAGCCGGAGCACATCGCTGGCGTCCAAGGTCGCGTCTACGGTCGTGATCAGCACGATCCACACCGACTAACCGCAGGGTCTGGGCGGTGATCCATCGTCCTGCCTTTTGTGCCTTCCGGCGCTTGCGTTTCAGGATGGCGGCCAGCTGCTCCGGAGGCAGTTTGCAGGCGATCAGCCGCACCCGATAGCGCTGCGTGGCGTGGCGTGGCGACACCAAGCCCGACCAGATCACGAGCGGGCCGTGCTGCCGAAACGCCAGTCAATCGCATGGAATGCCTGCCCAGTGTCCTGCTCCAGCGGAAAGGTGGGCAGCCACACGCGTAGCACCACATCGGCCCGCTGCTGCTGGGCCGCCGCGACCTGCGCCCGATAGCCGTAGCCGCTGTCGGCGACGACCAGATCCCCGGCCTGAAAGGTGAAGTGTCCGAGCTGCTCCGCCTGGTGTCCGTCGGTCACCTGCACCTGACTCATGCGCCCGGCCACCAGGTCGCAGGCCAGATGGACACGCCAATCATCGTCGGTGCCGCCCACCTGCCGCAGCCGCGTGGCGTCGACGAGCAGGATGCGCCGACCACGCCGTGCCAGGTCGCGCAGATCACCGACATGCATCTCTACATTGCTTGGTGGTGGAGCGCTGAAGTGCGTATCAACGAGCAATACCTGATGATCTGACGCGAACGCAGCAGCAGCGGCGCGGGCGAGCCGACAATCGCCTCCAATTATGAGCAGGCGCATAGCGGTGTCACCTCCCTACAAATCCTATAAAACAGGTCGTGATACGTCCCACGAACATCCAGCTCAAATCTCAATCTCATTGATTGGCGGGCGATTGTAGTACCAATGAATCCCGCGCATTATCAGGCTCTTGCATCAACACATCCAGTGGATAGACGGGCCGTGCTACCCGCTGGAATGGCAACAGACGCAAATCTGCCGCACATGGGCCAATTGTATTGAGGGTATAGCTAGCTGTAGCAATTGGGTTGTAGGCCTGGCGATGCGCAACGGCAGCCTTGACGCCAATCACGAAAAAATTCTGCGGGTCGATACCCTGGCTTCGCCATTGGGCCAGGTCGAATGGTGGTGTTGGGATACTGGTGAGTAGAATGGTAACACCTGCCGATTGTACAACAGCACATGGTCCCATGTCGACGTGCATGCCAGCAGTCGCCAGGTGGCTCTGCCGATCTTCCAGTGTAAAGGAGCCATCGCTGATCGATAGCAATTGTACCTGCAGCAGCAGTGGCTCGGCACCAAGCGCGCCACTCGCTCCACCAATGCTGATCTGCCGCTGGTCGCCGATCTGCGCTTGTGCAAGGATCTGCACAGCGACTGGATCGTTGATAATCACCCCAGCATTCTGCACACCATGTTCGAGTAGCCCACGCAGCACGATTGTGAGATCGCCGGGCGCACCACCACCGATGTTATCTGCTGGTTCAACCAATAGCACCGGCCCGCTGTGATGCTCGTTCAAGCGCAGTAATGCCTGATCGAGCGTAATGCCGCTTGGTTCGGCATACTGTTTCATCGCCAGCACTAGGTCGCTGAGTTGGCGCAGTGCCATCCGGGCCTCTGCCGGGTCACCAATCGTAATAGCACTGAAACTTATCCCTGCTTCGGGCATATCGGCATAGGCGAAGCCGGAAAAGACATTCACGGCCAGAATGGCGGGGGACTCCCGTTCGATCAAACGCGCCTTGGCGGTGAGTGTGCGCAGCGGTTCGTCGGCTGTTCCTGTGGCGGTGGGTGGCAACAGCAGCGCAGGATGTTCCCAGATCGTTATGGCTGGCCGCTGCATGTGCATGAGTTGGTCGAGCAGGCGTGCGCCATCTTGCGCGGCGGTATTGGCATCGCTATGCGGGTTTTCGCGGTAAGCAATCAAACCATTGCTGTGCAGCGCCATCGTCTGCGTAAAATTGCCATGTGGGTCGAGCACGCCACCAATCGGAATCGTTCCACAGCCAGGCAGCGTGCGAAGGCGTTGGAGTAGCTCGCCCTCAACATCGGGCAGCGACTGGCTAACCATGGCGCCATGCATGTCCAGGCAGATGCCATCGATCCCATGTTTGGCTTCCTGCTGTACAACCGCTACGATGACATTCCACCATGCCTCAACCACCGCATCCGCGACGAGTGGGCCAGCGCCACCATCCATGTGGATGGCTGGAATAATCTGCCACTGCCGTTCGCGGGCCACTACCAGGAGTCCAGCGAGTGTTGATACATCGCCCTGTGCAGCGAGGATTGTATCGCCATGCAGGGTACGGAAGCCATCCAGAGTGGTGATGCCAGGCACAAAGGTGTGGGTCTCGTGAATAAGCCCAGCCAACAGCACACGCTTTGTCATCAGGCCATTCCTTTCAACGATGTCATGTAATCGCCCTTGTTGGAGTGAACTTGCCGCTAACAGATTGTTAGCCCACGAATATGGGGATTGGGTCATCTGTAGGTTGGCTATACAATGCCAATCTCACTCCAGCTCAGCACTTCGCTGCCATGTGCCGGAATTCGGATACGCAGCATGTTGCCCGTCGAGCGGTAGATCACATCCGACCAGAGACTACGCGCAGTTGATGGACAGCCCTGGCCGTAGCGTGCTAGATCGACGACAACCTCAGCGACGTGATCAGCCCAATTGATCACTGTTAGCCGACGCTGGGTAGCATGCGATTGGAGCCAGAGCGCTGGGTGGCGACCGTCACATAGATCAAGTGGCACGGCCGATATCGGCAGGGCTTGCTCAATCGCACGATACAGCATCTGGCGTCCCGCGTCATTCAGCCGTGTGAGACGATCCGAGAGAAAGATGCTGCCGCCCGTGAGCATGACAACACTAGCCCAGGTCTGTGCTTCTTCACCGGAGAATACTGGCCCAGAGCGCCAGCGCCCAGGGTGTGGATCATTGGTGCGTGGATTGAGCACGTTGGTTTGCGTCTCTGTAGATGTGTCGCTACCACGAACAATCAAGAAATCGGGGTCGTTCAGCCAGACGCGACCATGGAGCCAGTAGCGCACCGAGAGATGTTCAACAATCCACTCCACATGACCCCATTGGTTGTGGATGTCGACAGCGATGCGCCCTGAGTCTACAACGCCTGGCCCACACTCTGGCGGAAGGCTGCAGCCAATCAGATGGCTCTCCTCGGTCACGCATTGGCGAATGATAGCTATGAGTTCGCGCAGCACCGCATAATGACCTTTGCCGGGATCGAAGAAGTGCTTTGCCTGCAGGATGCAGGACACATAATCGATCTTGAACAGGCGGAAGCCGGCATCATACAGGCGTGAATATGTGCGCGTCAGCAGTGCTCGACCGCTGGGGTGGGTTGGATCGAGCATGTACATTCCACCATCAACCACCTGCGGATCGCCATGCTCGTTCTTCACCAGCAGCTCGGGCAAACGCAGGGCTGTGTAGCTCAGCGGTGCGACATGGATGGGAGCAAGCCAGATCCCTGGCACGAAGCCGTTATCGCGGATCAGTTGAGCCGTATGCTCCATGCCACCAGGGAAGCGGTAGTTTGGCTCCCACTCGCCAGCACAGTGCTCCCAGCCCATATCAACGACGATATAGCGGATCTGTTTGGCCAGGCGTGGGTCCTTGCGGATCGCCTCCATATTTTCGATCAGATCATCAAGCGCAACGCTTGAGAAGTAATAGTCCCATGAGTTCCAGCCAATCGGCTGCACCATGTCTGGCATTGGTGGGATGAAGGCAGCGAACGTCTCAATTGCCGCACATACGGATCGGCTGGCGCAGATCCAGGTCGTCTCAGACTCAAGCCGTGTTTGTGAGCGCAGACCCTCCGGGTAGCTCGTCGTCGCACTGAATGACAAGCCTGATTCAATCATCTGCACATGATAGGTATGCAGATAGCGCTGCGGCAGCAGCGTCCCGAGGAATAAACCGGTGCCGCTGCTATCCGGAAACGCACCGGCGATCAGATTCCCATGAAAGCCCGCATCGCTAATCTCAGCCACTGGGAAGGCACCAAGAGTATTGAACACATCTTCATCGTTGTTAATTGCCCACCAATCGCTAAGATCCACGGCAGGGCGATACTGGAGCCGGAGACTCTCGAGTGTGGTACAGCATAGCTCATTCTCGCCTTGCAAGATGAGCTGCACCGCATATCCGCCAGCACAAGATGTGAATCGCCACTCGATCAACACATCACGCCAATGGGCAGAGAAGATCGTCGTGTCTGCATCTTCGTACACCGCGAGATCGAGCTGTGCCGTAGTGAGCGTTACCGTGCTATCCTCAATTCTGGCACTACATTCTAGCGACATGACGCCTTCACCGATCGCTGTGGCAATACGTGCCAGGGCGCTGGTGGCAGGCGATGGTGAAGTGTTCATGTGGCTCCTTTACTCGCTTTCCCAGTTGGGGATTGCCACAGGTGCGCCCCCAGCCAGCGCACTCTGGTGTGCACACAACCCTGGTAGCGTAATATCAAGCGCCTGGTAGATGTTGATCGGAGATGGTAGGTCTTTGCGGATGCAGCGCATGAAATCCTGTACCATCATGTATTCGATCGAGCCATGCCCGCCATGCAGGGCGGCCGCTGGGACACCAGGCACATTCTGCGTCAACGGCATCTCGATCATGTTGTGTAAATGCGGGATCGCCTCAAAGTAGGCATGGGTTCTCACTGGCGTAATCGGTGGACGCGAGGTCTCCAGGCAGCCCTTCGTACCATAGATCGAGTAGTAGTGGTGGGATGGCTCGCGGGCTACTGCCTGGGCGCGCAGCACCTTAATGACGCCGCCACTCGAAGTCTGGAAGATCGCGACCTCAATGTCAATGTGGCCCAGATCTGGTTCGAGCTTGCTGCCCGTGTGCATGGCACAGACCGAGATGCAGCGCTCGCCCGTAACCTTGAGCAGCGGCCCAAGACTGTGCGTGCAGTACACAATCGGCGGACGTGACGCACGCCAGGTTGGTGTGCCATCTGGCCGCCGGAGTAAGTGGCGGATGTCATGAACATACTCAGCCTCGGCATACATGAATGAGCCCAGCAGCCCATCAGCCCACAATTTCTGCCAACTCAGGATGTAGCCGAGGTAGCAGTTATTCTCGGCGAGCATAAACTTCTGGCGTGGGTGTGCCCGCACCGCGTCAAGAATGTTCCGGCATTCCTCAATGCTTGGCGCAAGCGTGACTTCCTGCAACACATGGCAGCCAGCTTCAAGCGCAGCCACCGTCTGCTCAGCGTGGAGTGGCATCGGCGTTGCAACAAACACAATATCTAGTCCGGCAGCAAGCATATCCCCATAACTATCGAACAGGCGCGCCATTGGGTAGCGCTCGCCAAAGTACTCGAGCATGGCCGGATTGGGATCGCACCCTGCTGCAATCTCGCAGTCCGGCATCAGCGCGAATATATCTGCCGGGCTTACACCGCGGCCAAGTCCTGAGATACCCACACGATATGGTGGCATACTAGACTCTTTCTCTCGCCGGCTCGGCCGGTTGGCGATCTCAAGGTCTCTCAGAGTACAAGCCATTGCTGTTAGCTACACAGCAGGCACGATCTAATCTGCTCGCTCGTTCCGTAATACATGTATTAGTCCGCAACTACAGTATTATAGATACTCCTCACCCCGCAACCCACGGACATCAAACTCAAACTCAATCTCCTCAATCGGCGGGCGGCTGTAGAACCAGTGGACGCCATAGCGGGCCGCTGGACCGATGGTTGTCAGCACATGCTCGGTCAGTGTTGGGAGTGGTAGATGGACGGTGTACATTGCAGCGTGTGTAACGTCGATCCAGGCTGAGCCAAGCGCAGCAAGCTGGCGCTCAACCGCGTCGAGCACGAAGATAGCCTTCTCACGCAGCGCGTCGTCTGACCTATCTCCAACGCGGACGATTGCCTCCCGCCCCGATGCATCATCTCGTACTTCTCCAATACCTGAGAGGGCGAACCCGGCTCGGGCGAGATCCGAAGAGTGTGGAACGGTATACACAAACGCATGCAGCATCACCTCGTCGGAGTGTAGCACCGGTATTTCCGGGGCGACATTCGTGCGTGCGAGCGGGCTACGGCCATCCACCAGAAGGCCATACTCGCCGAGGCGGGCAATGTAGCCTGCATTGAGTGCGGCAACCGCTGCGAACGAAAGCGGACGGAGCACGCGCAACTCAACCGCGCAGAGTGCTGCGAGCGGGCGCCCGAGCCCTCCGAGGTGGTGCGAAACCGCTTCCAGGCCATGGATGTAGGGGGTTGCATCAGGCAATGTCGCACGGATGAGTGCATAGCCGGGCTGGGCACGAACGCCACCTGAGTAGGCAGTGCCACCCGGAAGAAAGCAATAGCTACCAGCACAGTGCTCAATCGGACTCATCTATTTTCCGCTTTCATCTCACAAAGAACATCATAGGCCATGCCGATTGCATGCTCAATATCGGCATCAGTATGGGCAGCGGACAGATACCAGAGGCCACGCCCAATAATTCGAATGCCGCGCTCCTGCATCCCCCGGATGAACACCATGCCACGGACGCGGTCATAGGCCAGCGTATCACGATAATCGCGCACTATCTCATACGATGTGAACCCACTGTGCAGCATCGGACCGAACCCCTGGACCAATAGTGGCTGCTGTGCCTCGTGTGCGGCGGCACGTAAGCCATCCATGAGCCGGCGGCCAAGCACAAAGAGCCGCTCGTGGACGCTATCACGTTCGAGGAGCATCAGTGTGGCAAGGGCGGCGGCCACACATGGATTGGTGGCGTTCATGGTTCCAGCGTGAATGACGCGCCCATCAACGATTGGCTGCATCCAGTTGCGGCGACCAGCGACGACGCTAAGTGGGTAGCCACTGGCAATCGCCTTTGCAAAGATCGCAAGATCGGGAGTGACGCCGTAATAGCCCTGTGCGCCAGCCATCCCTAGACGAAAGCCGGTGATCACCTCGTCGAAGATGAGCGCGATACCATAGCGATCGCATAATGTCCGCAGCCCTTCCAGGAATCCGGGCGCGGGTGGGATACAGCCACTGTTGCACATTACTGGCTCAGTAATGATCGCGGCAAGCTCGTTGGCATGCTCAGCAAGCGTTTGCTCAACCAGCACAAGATCGTTCCATGGTTGGATGATCGCCTCGTCAAACACGCCTGGCGGTAGCCCCGCAGTCCATGCCACTGGTGTGGGATGCTCGCGCGGGCCGAGTGCTTCTATCGTCGGGGCCGAAACCCCGAAGGCGACGTTGTCCAGCCAGCCATGATAGTGACCTTCGAAGCGCAGGAACTTTGGACGCCCGGTGGCGGCGCGGGCCAGGCGCAGCGCTGTGTGAACCGCCGCAGAACCATCAAGGCTGAAGCGTAATAGCTCGGCACACGGGATGATCTGCTGGAGCTTTTCTGCTAGTTCCAGCTCACCCAAGTGCTGCCCAGCAAAGAGTTGGCCTGCCTCCGATGCGGCATGCACTGCTGCGAGTACTTCAGGGTGACTATGCCCAAGGATGAGCGGCCCCTGGCTGAGGCTGAAGTCGAGGTACTCGTTGCCATCAACATCAATGATCCGGCTGCCAGATGCCGAGGCATAAAAGAGTGGGTGCGGCTGGCTCGTTCGACGGAACTCGCTGGATACACCACCAGCGAGCACCTGCTGCGCACGCTCGTAGAGATCTCTGGATCGCTCATACGTATTCATCTTACTGCCTTATCTCAGTTCTGCTGCAATTCTAGCTTTGATGAAGCTGCCAGCAGCGCCCTGGTCGGTCAACGCGAAATGCCTCAACTGTGCCCTCGTCGGCGACAGTTACGTAGCATGTCCGTCCGTCTGCCCCCCCGAACGTCAGGTTCGTACACTTCGCACCGGATACTGCAATCTCGCACAGCACCTGTCCAGCGGGCGATACTTTGGCGATTGTACCCTTTCCCCAGCGGGTCACATACAGGTTGCCATCTATATCACAGCGCATCCCATCCAGGCCATAATCATCAAAGCGGATCAACAGCCGCTTGCGTGATAATGTGCCATCCGGTGCTAGGTCGTAGGCCCAGATAGTACGCTGGACAGTCTCATTCACATACAGTGTTTGTTCGTCAGGGCTTACCTCAATACCATTCGTAGTTCCCATACCAGTCTCCAGCAGTGTGATGTGCCTGCTGGTATCCACGCGCCAGATTTGTCCAGTGGCTTCTCGCCAGTTGGGATCGCTAGCGTAGACAATACCGCTCGCGCTGATTGCAAGATCATTCGGCTGATTCATGCGCGGCTCGTGGGCATACATCGTCACCATGCGAGATTGCATGTTGACAGCAAGGACATTGTGGCTGGTGTAGTCGGCAACGAGCATCGTACCAGCCGCATTGAAGCGAATACCGTTGCCGATACTTCCGGTTGGCAGTTCGACGAACAGGGCGCAGGCACCATCTGGTGTAACTATGCCAATCGTGCCCTGCCTGACATAGTTGACCAGATACAGGTTCCCATCAGCGTCACAGGCCGGGCCTTCAATGCCATCGGTGAATCCACCTGGAGGTGTGAGCCTACTACTAACAAACAACTCGCTCTCGATCATCGTTCTACTCGCTCCAGCACTGGCGTAGCAGTCGCAGCCAGTTTCCATACATAATATCGGCGATATCCTGTGTGCCGTAGCCGCGTCGTGCAAGTAGCTCACCAATCTGCTGTACGTCCGTAATGGTATCAAGATCATGCGGCGATTGCTCGCGCCCAAACCCACCATCCAGGTCGCTGCCGATACCAGCGTGACGGTTGCTCCCGCTCATCTGGCAGATGTGGTCGATATGATCCACCACATGGGTCAGTAGCACTGTTCTATTCGACGAAGATGGATTCCAAGTGGAATCCAGCATCCAGATATCGAGCGCCGCGCCAATCACCCCGTCGCGGGCAATAATCGCCTGTAGTTGCTTATCGCTAAACTGGCGCTGGTGGGGCACCAATGCACGGCAGTTGTTGTGGCTGGCGAGTACTGGCCCATCATAGTGATCAAGCGCCTGCCAGAACGCTTGATCAGAGCAATGGGTAAGATCAAGGATGACCCCGAGGCAGCGCATCCCATCAAGTAAGGCGATACCAGCTTCCGTGAATCCTAACTCGGTGCCGGTTCCACCAGCATAGCGCCCAGGGCCGTAGTGGGTTGGCCCAATCACCCGTACGCCGACATCTCGCCATGCTGCTAGGTCATCTGGCAGGAGGATGGGATCGGCACTCTCCATACTGATCACAAGACCAAGTGGCGGCGTACCCGTGCTTGATATAGCAGCATCCCAGCTTTCCCACTCGGCTATATGGGCGTCGAGGCCGTCACGATTGCGAATGATCCGTGCGAGGCCAACCTGTTCGAGTGCGCGGTAGTAGGCAATCTGTCCCTGCGCAGCAGCATAGGCTTGGAGAGGTGAGTGATAATCGATACCAGGGGCTGGACGGCCAGTTGAGCGAGCCAGGGTGGTGGCAAAGCAGAGTGCGACCCGGCCACGGCCTAGCTCCGGTAGCGCCACGGTTCCCTGGGCGCGGCCGGGGCCAGAAATGCCCACTTCATGAACGCGCACGGTATATGCCGATGCGGTGAGATCACGATCCCACTGCAGCGCGTTCCAGGCTAGATCAAGATGAGCATCAATAATGAGCATGGCACATTCTCCATAGGGATTACGCCTCAGGCAGAGCGATGTCAAGCAGATCTTCAGCAATAGTGCCAGCCATCAGCAGCGCAAGCAAGCGCGTCAGGTAGTCGTGTAGCGGCGTTAGCTCACGCAGAATCTGGGGCTTGAGGTAGTGCGCCTTGGTCGCCTCTAGGTCGGCCATCATCGCATCATAGCGGGCAAGTGCGCTACGTGCGATCCCTTTTGCTCGCTGTGTCACGACAGCATGCCTATGCAGGAGCAATCCCTCGATGTCTAGCAGAGCAAGAAACACCGAGGCCAGCGCCTCGATACGATGGCTCTCGACCGCATACTCCCATGCGAGCGGGCCAGCACTAGCAAGCTCCTGGAAACGTATCCGTGCCTCGCTCGCATGGCGAGCGATCTCAGCAAGTCGCGTGCGACTCTCGACTGGGTTGGCCCGCAGCGCGGCCAGCACCTCACGTGGATAGCGACGGGGATACGGCTGATCCGCCGCAACATAGGTGTAACGATAGGGCATGAGCGAACACGTCAGGGTGTAGAGCGGCCCCGGCTCGGACACCCGGTCAAGCGCGGCAAACGCTGCAAGGCCGATCTCCCAGCGCTCACCGAACAGACCGCGCGCATACTTTATTCGAAAGGACTCAAGCTCTGTGGCACCAGTCGGATTCCAACTCCACTCGGCCTGGTAGCGATAATTGCGATCAAAGGCTAGGTCAATGGTGCAGTAGCTCTCGGTTCCTTCTGCTCCCTGGCTCACACCAAGTGCCAGCATTGCGCGAATGTTCTGCAGGTAGCTTTGGTATGGCCACCAGTGATAATAGCCAGTCATCGGCACGACCCAGCGTTTGAGGCCGAGCTCTGGGCGAATGGTTGAAAAGGCACCCTGATGGCTATACCACCACCACTCGATCACAACGCTCTCGGACAACCCATGCGCCGCCAGTCGCTCCACGAACTGTTCATTCAGCAGATTCATATGGCGGCTCAGCTGGTCGTTCCAGATAGCAATTTGCGTCACGCCGCGCTTTTTCAGATGCACACAAAGCCGCAGCATCCAATCCAGAAACAGCTCCTCTGACGTTTGCTCACGACAGCGCGAGCAACGGCACCATGGCTCGACAACTCGCTTTGGGTCTGCTGGATCCACACCGATACTATCCCACACCTCATCAAGCCCTACATGGAACGAGGTCACGCCATTGGGTAGCAGGTAGGTATCAAGTACATGGTCATAGATCGCAAACACTAGGCGCTCAGTCTCCGATGCGGAGGTACAGTACCCGTAGCTGGTTGGGTTCCCGTCATAGTCGCGTGCCGAGACTTCCGGTCGCAGGCGTGGGATGAGCGTATTATGTCCCAGACTGTTGAACTGCGGGCGTATGAGTACGCCACGCGAACGGCCATATGCTACTAATTCGCCGAAAAAGTCGTGTTGGAACATTTCGGGCAGATAGGTTCGCTCCTGCTCGGCACCGACCACCGGGCTGTAGTAGCGAATCGTCTTCGGGCTGGCGGCCTCTGTGATCTGTGGGAGTGGCAGCATGAGAAACTCGGTAACCTGCCCATCGTACTGAACAACCCAGCAGCCATAGACGCCGACGCCCATCACATTGAGCTTCAGTGCAGCGCAGGCGTCTACGGCGGATTTCCAGTCCTCAAGCGTCATGAGATCCGGCCCCCATTTGCACTCCACATATAGTCCGCGATAACGCATGTGTGGCCAGTCCTGGATCGACAGCAGCGGTAACTCGCTGCCGGCGAGCGTTATAATCTGGCGCAATGTTTGGGCGGCATACCATGTGCCAATAGGGGTTGTGCCACATAAATGGATGCCATCGGTTGTAATATTGAGCGCATAGCCCTGATCATCGGGCGGAAGCGTCAAACCTTCGGCGATAGCGCCAACGTACACTGCAAACCCAGGAGAAGGCGGGCCAGGTGGGCCAACCGTCACAGGACAGCCACGTGCGAGCGCAAGCGAATCGGCAACGAGTTCTGCCGCAGCCAGTTCAAGCGGGTGGGCATCTGCACCGACAAAGACGATGTCAGCGGTTAGGCAAACATTGCTACCGATGATTTGTATGCTACGTGGCTCGGGAAAGAGGGTCAGTTGCATGATTATGTTCCGTTCTACGATAGATCCGGCCCGAGCATCCCGTAGGTCCACGCAGACTGTGGTGTTGCGATTGACGCGGGCTGTGGCAAATCGCTAGGCGTGAGGCTGCGAGCCAGCGCGATACTGGCATCGGCGATCTGCTCAGCAGCCGTGATCTCCAGGTTGCTATAACTCGAAAGCACCGTCTCGTACCCACCGCCGTCTGGGGCGAATGCCGAGGCGGGTGGCACATAGCCAGCCTCGCCATTGGCCAGGGTGACAACAAAGGTAAGCGGAAATGGTGATCTGTGCTTGATCGCCAACCCGGACTCGGCGAAGTACTCAGCGGGATTGGCAAGAAATACAACCGGACCGACCTGCAGTGCCTGCACCTCAACCTCCATCAGCGGGTGCTTGCGGATGAGATGATCCAGCAACAGAAGTTCTTTGGCAAACAGCCACTCCGTATCAAACATGCCAAGCCGCAGCCCTTGTTCAACGGTGTGCCAGCTGGATGCGAGTCGCTGGGGGCTCGGCGGACGGCGTGCGATCTGTAGGGTAATGCTCGCCGACGCCAGCGGAACAAGATCTGCTGGCTCCGCTGAGATGAGCACTTTGAGTACCTCTGCTCCCACGCGCGTCCCGACCCGCCGACTCCATCTTTCGCCGAACTCGCGCTCACGGAGCGAACGGTTATCGACCTGCGTCACATCACCAGCAGCACCAGGCAGAAAGACGACCGATGCCTGCCGACCCATAACCGCCTGAATTGTCTGCTCAATAGAGTAAACGTAGTCGGCGGAGACACCACCAGTGAAGACCGTGCAGTGGCAGCTATAATTCACCACGCAGCCGAGCAGTGTGCCATCCAACCGCCAGGCGGCCAGCACACCAACCATTGGATCTACAGGGCCGGCCGGTTCCAGAATGTCCGGGTTACCCTTGCCCGGATGGGTGTATACGCGGCCATTTGCCATGCGGAAGCGGCGGTTAAACAGCACCTGATCCTCGATACCAGCGCCAACCGAAAGTAGTACTTCCTCACGCCTCCGATGCGCCTCACACACCGCGCTAACGATCTGTTGGACGACCCAGGCATAGTACTGCGGGTCAGGGACAATGGTATGATCGCGCACGAGCGTCCGCACCAGCTCAGGCGCATCGTCATACACGTCAAGCCAGGGGCCAGCAAGCGGCCCGCCACTGTGGGTGTGTGAAGCAGCGATCAGGATATTGGTGCCAGGGATTCCGCAACGCTCTGTAACTGCCCGCCGGACAGCCGCAGTTAGCCGGTCAGGAATCGAGAATTCGCAGGTGTCTACGCCAACAAAGACGAGGGTGGTATCCTCCTGATCGAGAACCACTGCACGCACCTTGAGTGGATCGTGGATGGCATCAATATACGCCTTGTAGTAGTCCGCCGGTCGCTCCATCCCGATTGTCGGTGTGATATCTGCGGTGAAAAATCCAGCTTTCATCATATCCTCGCTGTGGCAGTATGCTATGCGCCGAGGCGGATCCGAGGGTCAAGCCAGGCGGCGAGCAGATCGGCGAGCAGGTTGCCAAAGCCAATCAACAGTGCGCCGAAGAACACACTGCCCATGATGACCGGGATGTCCTTCTGTTGGGTTGCCTGCCACACTTGGAGGCCAATTCCGGGGTACTGAAAAACGGTTTCGATCAGGACAATACCAGTGAGCAGGTAGGCGAGATCGATGCTCGCCAGTGTCACGACCGGAAGCAGAGCGTTTGGCAGCGCATGCCGCATCGCGACCATCTGCTCGCTGAGACCCTTTGATCGTGCAGTGCGAATATAGTCGGCCGTCAGGATTGAGAGCATGTTCGTGCGCAGAAAGATTGCGTAGCCCATTCCCGTTGGTAATGCAACGCTGAGGGTCGGTAGCACCAGGTGCTGCCATGTGCCATAGCCTCCCAGCGGGAACCATTTAAGCTGAAAGGCGAAGAAATAGATCAGCAGCAGCGCCAGGAGAAATGTTGGAACGCCCAGTAGCAGTGACGATCCAATGAGAATGCCATGATCCAAAACCGAGTCGCGCTGGAGTGCGGCCAACATGCCGACGGGGAGCCCAATAACGATGGCTGTCACCATGATCAGCCCGGCGAGAAGTGCGGTTGAGGCAAACTTCGTGACGAGCAGTTCTGTAACCGGGCGGCGGAAATAGTACGAGTATCCCAGGTCGCCCTGCGCGAGATGGCCGAGGTAACGTACAAACTGGATGTAGATCGGCTGATCGAGGCCATAGGCTTCGCGTACACGTGCGACAACCGCCGGGTCGGGTGGCTGGCCCTGTCGTGTCGGGGCAAGCATCTGTGCTGGGTCACCAGATGCAAAGATTAGGCCGAATGTCATGAGCGAGACGCATAGAACGGTCACACCGATCCAGAGTATGCGTTGGATAAGAAATGCAAGCATGTCGCTACCTCCGCCGCATCGTTGGGTCGAGAGCATCGCGCAGGCCGGCTCCTACCAGATTAAAGCAGACCACGGTAGTCACGATTATTGCGCCAGGTAGCAGCACCTGGAGTGGCGATGATCGGTAGTAACTGGTACCGAACTGGATCATGCCGCCCCAGGCTGGGGCTGGGGGTGGGACACCCAGGCCGAGGAAGCTCAGTCCCGCTTCAGCGAAAATTGCACCTGGAACACCTAGCCCGATTGCAACAATCGCAAGTGGTACGAGATGTGGCAGTATGTGCCGCATCACGATCTGCGGCTCCGGGATACCGAGGCAGCGGGCGGCGAGGATGAAATCGCGCTCACGCAGCGCAACGACCTCGGTGCGAAACAGGCGTGCAGGATATGTCCAGCCGAGTAGCGTGATCACCATGATGGTAATCCACAGGCTGGGTCTGAACAGCGCAACCAGAAGCAGGATGACAAAGAAGCCCGGTAGGCTCATCACGATATCAACGAAGCGCATAAGCACAGCATCCAGCGCGCCGCCTGCCATACCAGCAACACTCCCCATAAGCAGGCCAATAAGCACCGAGAAGCTGCTCGCAGCGATGCCGATCCCAAGCGAGATCCGCGCACCCCAGATCAGTCGGCTGAGCATATCCCGACCCTGACCGTCGGTTCCGAGCCAGTAGTGGGCATTTGGCCCGACCGGTAGCCCGGCAGCGTCCAATCCATCTTTGCGGAACTGCTGCACTGGGTCATATGGTGCGATAAATGGTGCCAATACTGCCATAAGGCAGAGTATCACCAGGATGATTGTGGCAGCGAGAGCCACATGCTGATCGACAAAGCGCTGGAATGCCAGCCGCGACCACGATGTCGACTGGACAATAGGTGGAAAAGCCGCAGCATGCGGATCGATCGGCAGCTGGGCTAGGCGCACTTCATGCGAATCATCCATGCAGCTCTCTCTCTCTAACCACGACTCTCGCTACTCTTTCGCCATCCACATGCGCTCAATGTCCGGCAGGCCGATCAGTACGTGGATGGCATCGTCGTGGACGTAAGGCTGCCCAAGACCAAAGCCCACCCGCTCGTAGAGCGGGATGATAGCCACATCCTCGTTGACAGCAATTTGCTGGATCTGGCGGAAGAGGGCTGTGCGCTCCGGTGAATCGAGTGGGAACGAATCAGTCTGGGCTGCCATGTCGTCGATCTTCTTGTTGCAGTACAGTGTCTTGGCTGGCGGCGGGTTGATCGGGCAGACCACACGACTCGTCACAAAGCCGCCAGCATCCGGAAAGTCGGAGCCATAGCCACGGGTCGCGATCTGGATTTCGCCTGCATCGATTCGCGGCAGGGATTGGGCATAGTCGCCAGTCACCAGCTCTGCCTCAACACCAATCTCTTTGAGATCAGCCTGGATCAGCTCACCCTGCCGGCTGGTGCCCGTCCAGATACCGACACCCTTCAGCCCATCCGGGTACCCGGCCTCGGCGAGCAGTTGCTTGGCTTTCTCTGGGTTATAGCCCCACATGCTTGTAAAATCTTTATCATACTGCAGCAGTCGGCTAGGGTAGATACTGTCGCTCTGTAGTGCGGTCTGAGCACGCTCGGAAAGCGTTTTGCGGTCAATCGCCATGGCCAGCGCCTGCCGGACGCGCACATCATCAAGTGGTTTGGCAATCCGGAACTCTAAATAGTTGAAGATCAGTGTCGGCCCTGTGCGAATCCGATCCTTCAGCTTTTCGTCTGATCGAATGCGCGCAATCTCGGCCGCTGGCACCGAGTATGCATACTCGGCACCACCGTTCTCCCATCGGAGCACGCCAACCGAGTCTTCGACATTCAGCTGGATCTCGATCTTGTCCAGGTACGGTGGGTCGCGGAAGAAGCTTGTATTGCGCTCAAGGATCAACGCTTCGCCAGCACGCCACTCAGCCACCTTGAACGGCCCGGTTCCGATAACCGACTTCGTTCCCCAGTCTTTACCAGCCTCAAGCACTTCCTTCATCGGCACAATGCCGTTGGTGGAGACACCAAGAACACCGGGGAATACTGCTTGCGGTTGCTTGAGCTTGAATTGCACAGTGTATGGGTCAATCACCGTGACACCACTTACACTATTTGCCTTCCCAGCTGCGGCCTCGTCAGCACCGACAATATTGGTATTGAAACTGGCACCAGGGCTTACGAGCTTAGGATCCATCACGCGGTCGAAGGAAAACTTCACATCATCGGCAGTCAACTCACGTCCGTTGTGAAACTTCACCCCTTTGCGTAGCGAGATGGTGTATGTGAGTTTATCCTCACTGATTTGGGGAAGTTCGGATGCCAGATCGGCAAAGATGTGCCCATTGCGGTCGAATGAGTACAGACGATTATAAACCATCAGATAGGAGGCCCACCAGTCGATATAATCGAATGCGAGTGCTACGTCCATCGATGGGATGTCCCCTGGCATCATGAAGCGATACGTCCCGCCCGGCTTCGGTGTGTCCAAGGCTGCTGCAGGAGTTGCGCTGGGTGCTGGAGCTGCCGTGGCGATCGAGATAACTGTTGGAAGGGTCGTTGGCGCGGCGATAGGTGCTGTTGCTGGAGGTGCCGTCGCCGCCGCCGTGCTGGGCGTGCTGGACGTGCTGGGTGCTGCGCCGCCGCAAGCAGCCAGAAGCAGAGTGCCTCCAACACCGGCAAGTGTGCGCAGAAATGCACGGCGCGAGTGAAGTGTCAGTGCGTCCGGGACATGCGCTTCTCCATCCATGATAAACCTCCCTTTGATCGCAGCAGCAGCCATGCCGCGGCGCGGGAGCCGCAACACCCACGCGACTCCTCATCGAATCGTGCTCGCTCAAGGTTGGGGTATTGAAGCTAGGATAGCAGTCATGGTATTCCTTGTCAAGAGCTTTGTGTTTCGTCTGACGAAATATCATATGGTAATTGCCTCTTGCCATCAAGCATTCTACCGATACAATAGATGCATCATACCAATACCATAACACCTGGGCTTTTACCCATGGGAGCTTGGGCGCGTTGCGGAGACAGTTCTCGAGGCACATGGTCGAACAGCATGCCGGAGCGACCAACCGGCCTGGCAATGTAGGAGAGGATATTATGCGTCTTAATAACCAAGTTGCGCTCATCACAGGAGCAGCGTCGGGAATTGGACGAGCGATTGCTGAGCGATTCGCGGCCGAAGGGGCGCGAATCGTTGTTGCTGATCGTAATCTGCCGGGCGCAGAGCAGACAGTTGCGCAGATCCACGAGGCGGGAGGCACTGCTCTCGCAATTGGGGTGGAGGTCGCTGATAGCGCGGCTGTCTCCATGATGGTGCAGAAATCCCACGCCGCATATGGATGGATCGACATTCTGGTCAACAATGCTGGGATTTCCCAAGGAGACGATATTCTGCAGATCGACGAGGCTGATTGGGACAATACACTGGCTGTTGTCCTAAAGAGTGTCTTTCTCTGCACAAAACATGTATTGCCTGGGATGATTACGCGCCGCCATGGGGTGATCCTCAACATCAGTTCGGTCAACGGTCACCTTGGCCTCGGTGAGGAGTCGTACAGTGCGGCGAAAGCTGGCATGCTGAACCTGACCCAGAATCTAGCGGTAAAGTATGGGCAGTACGGAATTCGCGCTAACTGTATCTCGCCCGCAACCATCCGGACACCGATCTGGCAGCCACAACTTAACCAAGACCCATATGTGTTTGATCGGCTCGTGCCGTGGTATCCGCTTGGCCGAATTGGTGAGCCGAACGATATCGCAAATGCGGCACTCTTCCTCGTATCGAATGAGGCATCATGGATCACTGGAACCACCCTTGTAGTCGATGGGGGGTTGATGGCTGGCAGCTATCGGATGGCGCAGGAACTGTTGGCGGGTACGCCAAGTACAGGGCTATAGCTTGGTGACGAGCGACATATCTACGCGTGGCTAGAGAAGACCAGTAGCTCGGGCCAGTCACATCGCCGGTGATGGTCGTATTGTTGCCAGGAGGGGCGAATTGTCGGGTAGTATGGATGGCATTGGCGACGCTCCCAACGAACATAGCGCGCTTACCGCAGATTGGGTCTCTGGTACGCAACGGTCGGGGTAGGGGCGACGAGCACATATACATCATGCCTATCATTGTACAAGGCGCTCGACATGCGCCGAGCGCCAGAATGCGGCCTGCCAGCACGTACCCGATACCAACGAGTATCGTTTTCGTTCCATTGCTCCTCGAACCCTAAAGACGCATTGGCCAGCAGACGGGCAGTGCCAATCCGCTGCAAGTTCCGGCAGACCACGCTAATGGAGCGAAAAACGAATTGGGCATGGAGTGCCCCTGCCAGTCGTAGTCGCGAAATGCCGAGGTCGAAACACGGATCTGTTTGGCGATGTAGGCAATCACCGCCGATGGAAGGTCGCGTTTGGTGGTGGGAAAGCGCCCATCGAGTTGAAAGGCCTTGAGCAAAACGGCAACCCAAGGCGGGTCGCACCGACCGTATTCGCCAGCAAGGCCAATTCGTTGGGCAGCAGCGTGAAGTGGTCGACCAGTTCGTCCAGCGACCAAAGCCGTTTCATGGCGGCAAATCCTCGTTGGTGTGCCGACGAAGCGAGTTCCGAGAATGAGGGGAAGCGGAACTCGGCGACGACACAAGGCGGGAAAACGGCATGAGTATACCACCGGATGGGGCACAACAATGCGGCAAGGGCCACAAGCAAATGAAAGTCGGTCCTCACACCGAGTGGGACAGAAAGAGCGCACAGAAATTGGAACAAGCGGCAGTTTGCCGCGTTAACAAGCCGAGAACACAGCTCCATTGCGCCTCGTAACAGCAATGTTCATACTGGGCCTATCCCGGTGCCAGTTGGTACAAGACAGCAACAACTAGCCGCACTTGCCGCATTTACGAATCGCCGCGACAACCTTGGCACAACACACCATGATGCCGGTACAATGCGTATGGGTGATAATGGTACGGATTTCGTGACCAACGACTTTGGCCGTATTCACGATACGACAAACTGCTATATTGCTGGCCCGGCCCTCTTTCCCACGGTTGGTTCACCGAACCCGATGCTCACTGGTGTCGCACTTGGGCGACATACGAGTGACCTGCTTACGAGCAATGTGCTCCCTACAATTGACCCAATCGTGAGTCCACAGTCGGAGGCCGGTTTCCGGCCACTATTTGATGGTACCGCCGCGACATTTAAAAATTGGCGTCTTGCTGGCCCTCCTACTGGTGGTATGCTGCACCTGAATGGCGAGATGGTCAGCTATGGTGCTGGTGGATTGCGGCTCTTTTACTATGCGACTGAGACATTTGGCGATTTTACGCTGCGGCGGAAGTCAGCGAGGCGGACGGTGTGGGGCGTCGGCGAAGCTGGCACCGCCGCTGTCGGCGATGCCGTAGGCCTTGCCATCGATGAGGAACTGGTGGAGGTGGTCATTGCTCCAGCCGAAGGCGAGCTGGATGATGGCGGGCAGTTCGGCGATGGTCGTCGTGTCGCGCACGAGCAGCCGACGCCAGATCATCGGGCTGATGCGATCGAGACGGATGCGGAGTTGGTAGACAGTCGCGGGGTCAGAAGGGGGCATAAGCACCTCGCAGCAGAACGCGGCTAGCCAGGGTGCCGTGCCAGCAGAGCGGGGAGGGAGACAAGCACGACGCGGGGAGTATACCGGAAAACGAGTGGAATCGTGCTGCCCCACTTTGAAATGATCTCTCAGGCGAGCTTATTCAAGGGAATAGTCTTTCGTAAATGGCACTCCTGGATCAGCTCGAAACCGCACCGTTTCAAGCTGGCCTTCGCTCGTGCCTACCAAGATCATTGATTGTTGCAATTCATCGCGCCATACTGCCATCGCCGTACTGGCACTCTGAGCAATAAGGCTATCCATGTTGATTACGCTGTTCGTCGTGGTACTGAAGCACAAGAGGTTTCCACCTTGCTCAAAGCAGAGCACACCTGGGGCAGGAACGCTGAGTGCATTGATTGAATCACGTAATCTAAGCAGTACGATTTGCCAGTGTTCACCAGCATCAGACGATACCCATAGACCATCCGTTTCAGTTCCAGCATACAGAATCAATTGACCATCTGGTTGCGAAACAAATGTTAGGCACAACACAGCCGTCTGTTCAACTGGAATGGGGATTTCGCGCCAGGCACGGCCACCATTGGTGCTGCGGAAGATGGGGTCTTTCGTTCAAAT
>JANLSE010000573.1:0-4428 GCA_031362265.1 Roseiflexaceae bacterium | reverse complement strand
GTTCACGGATCGCATTTGGTATCTGCTCAATAATGCCATAGCGCTCTAATACATGCCATGCATCAGTGTAGGTTGTCGGGTCGGGAAACGTCGGCCCCGAAGCAATAACATCAAGCGGATCGCCAACAACATCGGAGAGCACAAGCCCTGCGATTTGGGCTAACCCAGCCGCCTGTACCAATCCACCACCCTTGGTGTATTCAAGGTGTTTGCGCAACGAATTGATCTCCTGAATCGTCGCCCCGCACCCAAGCAATACCTGTGTAAGTGCTTGCATATCGGCCAATGAGACACCCGAAACCGGGAGAGTTAATAATGCCGAACCGCCGCCAGAGATCAATACCAACACAAGATCACGCTCATTCAAGCCAGCCAGCATGCGAAGTACCTGCTGCGAAGCTGCCACTCCACGTGCATCGGGTACTGGATGTCCTGCTTCAAGTGTTGGAATACCTAGCGGTAGTGGCTCACCGTGCCCATCTTTAATAACGGCGATTGCTTGAGTCACACAGTCGCCCAAAATATCGAGCGCAGCCCGCAGCATTGGGGCGCCTGCTTTACCAATCGATAGGACAATAACCTGTTGCTCAGGCACAATCTCATACACGTGTTCGGCTACCCAGATTCGATGATTTTCGCGTCGTAGTGCATGGCGAACTGCCGCGGCTGGCTCTACCGCATCCAATGCTGCTGCCAAAATACGTGCTACTGCCATGCCACGTGGATGCGAACGAAGTGTGTGGCTTAGAAGAAGTTCTGGTTGCATAAGGAGCCCAATCGATTATGGCTTATGGGCAACAGATGTGTGCGTTAACGAACACGAGCACCCACGGTCTCGACCATGCAGCTATAGAGCCATGGGTGTCGCCCTGATTCTTACTTATGTAGTGGCAAGAACCGCCGAAATGGTATTAGTAGAAGTACGGTTGTTTGGTCAACAATCCATTGGAGTGCTGCAAATA
The DNA here is from genome assembly GCA_031362265.1 of Roseiflexaceae bacterium. Lineage (GTDB taxonomy): Bacteria > Chloroflexota > Chloroflexia > Chloroflexales > Roseiflexaceae > JANLSE01. Next base: position 3,466 of record JANLSE010000573.1, on the reverse strand, counting down.
GGGCAATCACTGGCCGGAAGATAATTAGCGCACCACGTAGCAGCGGGAAACGGGCGAACAGCACGGTTAGGATGAGAATGCTCGCCGAAACTGAAAACTGGAGCACTTCTTCAATATGAATATGGGTATATTCTTTCAACAGTAATTCTGCACCAATCGCAAGCAAGAGCAGATACGCGCCAGTTTCGAGTGTTGGCTCCCATGCAATTGCACGCGAGAACAGCCCTGCCGCAAAGCGCATGATCACCATGCCAATCGCAACACCAAGCAACACCACCCAAAGTTCGTTTGAAAGGGCTACTGCAGCGATGACATTATCGATACTAAAGGCTAAATCGGCCAAAATCGTTGCGCCAACCGTTATCCAGAAGCCATTCCCACGAACAATTGCACGTGATTCGAAACTACTGCTGTGGCTGCCGCGATACAGCCCGCCCACATGGTTTATGCCCAAATACAACAGATAGGCAGCACCAAGCACACGTACCCATTGAATATGAATAATTGTTCCAGCCAATACGAGCATCAGTGCTCGCCCTGCATATGCACCAAGCAACCCAACCCGCAGTGCCGCCTCACGTTGCGAACCCATCCGACCCGACCAGCGTTTGCCCCATGGAACCCATGCAGGCCACGGAATAGGTTTGTCATCTGGTAAATGTAGAACCATTGCGCCCAATACTGCTGCGTTATCTATTGAAAGAATACCTTCTAGAAATATTAATTGAATAAGAATTGTTAGTGTCGTTACTTCCATCTAATATCCTCCTACCGAACGACAGCACTGTCGGTTCGCATTTCTCCCATTGTCATCATGCTTACTGTAGCGCATCCGGCAGTGTGCCTCGGATCGAAGCGTCAATTAATTCTATCATATGTAAAGCCGGAATCGCTTTTCCAGCACGCTCAAGTCCACTGAGAATCTGTAACAGACAGCCAGGATTGCTTGAAACAATCGCTTCTGCATTGGTTGTTAGAATATGGTTAACCTTGCGATCTCCCAATTCCTGTGCTGCTACTGGCTCCACTAAATTATAGATGCCTGCCGAACCACAGCACATTGCTGCCTCTGGTATTTCGATGATCTCAAGCCCTGGAATAGCACGCAGAACTTGGCGCGGCTCGTTGCGTACACGCTGTGCATGCTGTAAATGGCATGCATCGTGATACGCAACCTTCAGAGGCAATGGTTTGCGCTCTGCGCGCGGTGGGAGTGTAGCTAAAACCTCAGAAATATCTTTACACTTCGCCGAGAATTGAATGGCCCGCTCAGCATATGCAGGATCATCGCGGAGCAAATGCCCATACTCCTTGAGTGTGGAACCACAACCAGCCGCATTAATGACAACAACTTCGACATTTGCAGCCTCGAAGACATCAATGGTCTTACGCGCCATAGCTAGTGCACTTGATTCTTGGCCTGCATGAACCATCAGAGCTCCACAGCATCCCTGGGTTTGTGGCACGACAACCTCACAACCCTCGGCGGATAATACTCGCACTGTTGCTGCATTCACATCACCAAAAAACACGCGTTGCACACAGCCAAGCAGCATGCCCACCCGCATACGTTGCTCACCTTGAGCAGGGATCACAGCAGGCAATGCTGGGTCTACAGCCTTCATGGAATAATCGGGTAGTAGTGATTCGAGCGCACGCAGCCGCTGCGGTAACCATTTATGTATACCAAGAGTATGTACCAATGCACGTAGCCCACTCCGCCGATACAACCAGAGCGGCCCGGCTAATCGTTTAAGCCGTTGTGGGTGTGGGAAGAGTGCAAAAATCATGCGGCGGAACAGCCCATCCGGTAATGATCGCTGATAGTTCCGCTCAATCTGGGATCGGGTTGCCTCGATCAGCTTATCGTATTGCACCCCCGAAGGGCATGATGTCAGGCAGGCCATACAGCCCAGGCAACGATCGAAATGCTGAGTCAGCGTTGTATCTAGCGCCACCGCACCCTCAGTGCCAAGCTTCATCAAGTAGATCCGCCCGCGCGGCGAATCCATCTCCTCACCCCATAACGCATATGTTGGGCATGTCGGTAAACAAAATCCACAGTGTACACAATCTTCAATCAACTCTTGGTCAGGTGGGTGCTGCATATCAAAAATACTAATAGTTTGACTGTTTGTTGGTTGGGTCATGGGTAGCTCATTTCTTAACACCAATTGTACAGACGTAATATCGCATCTCAGATCTTCCCTACAAATCTTCCTGCGTTGAGCACCCGTGTTGGGTCAAAGCGCTCCTTTACACGGCGCATGAGGCCTAGTGCGTCTCCTGGATCACCCCACACATCGATCCGGCTCTTGATGGTTGGTGGGCATCCCAACGCACTCAATGATGCGTCGAAGCTTGCCAACTCCTGGCGAATCGCAATCAGCCCTGCTAAGAGCGCCTCATCATTAGCGCCATCAATCCGAAGCATACCAACGCCTTGCGCATTCAGTACAAGTTGCCACTCCATGCGGAGTTTCGTACATACGCGCTCAATAAGCGCGGTAACCTTGGCCAGATCACTGATCAGCAGACTTATCTTTGTAATGAGTGAGTTGTTCGTAGAATCCCACAATGCTTCGCGTGCTTGCCAAATAGCGTTGGTTGCCCTAATCGTGGGTTGCGCCACGCCTGCTGGTTCGTTGTAAGCAGGCATTGTGATTTGGTCGCTGTTATGGCCTCTCGTGCTGCGCACAAGTTCGGCAAGTTGGTGTTGTTGTGCCACTAATGCGGCTTCAACTCCCTCGAATCGTAGATCAATTAGCGTTGCGTGATCCGCCATGATTCGAAGCTGAACAGCTGCAGGGGCTAGGGTCGAATCTTGGATCGCGAGCAGGACACGATGAGCGGTCGCTATATCGGGCATCATGAACGATTCATCATGGATCGCCAGCGGAAGCGGGTAGAGTCTAAAGGTTGCCTCAACAATCACGCCCAATGTGCCAAGCGCACCAGTCATCAATTTTGGCAAATCGTAGCCAGCTACGTTCTTAACGACTTTGCCACCACTCTTGGCGAGTGTTCCATCTGCTAGTGCAATTGTTATACCAATGACCTGATCACGTAGGCTACCATAGCGTACGCGAAATGCACCACTATCATTCGTTGCAACAATCCCACCGATTGTTGCACGCTTTGGCCAAAGCGCATCGATTGCGAGGCGTTGCCCATGTTCCGCTAACCTAGTTTGGAACTCTGCTACCGTACAGCCTGCCTGCACAGTTGCTGTCATATCGCCCCAAGCATGTTCTACTATCGCATTCATGCGCCTTATATCGATCACAATATCAACATGCTCTGGCCGATTCCCCCATCCCAGTTTTGTTCCGCCACCACGTGGGAGCACCCGCAGGTTGGTATCCCGAGCCATCCGTAGGATTGCTGCCACTTCCTCGGCATTTCCCGGCAGCGCCACCACCCGCGGAATCACCCAATCTACAGCATCCTGTGGCTCACCAGCACG
>JANLSE010000499.1:0-11162 GCA_031362265.1 Roseiflexaceae bacterium | reverse complement strand
TGTGATGCTTCGGAATGTATGCCATGCACTACGTCCACAGAGCCGGGCTGCTTCTTCCAACGTGCGGTCTGCTGAACGGAGTGCCGCTGCAACCGGCAAGTAAACATATGGATACACACAGAGGCTGATCGCTAGTGTTGTTCCAACAAGATTATAGATCGGTGGAAGTGCCAGGCTACCCCGTTCGAATCCGAAGATTGTTATCGCTGTCTGCTCAATAACCCCGCCACGCCGTAGCAGGATAATCCAGCATAATGCTGCAATATAGGCCGGGATCGCAAGTGGCAAGCTCAGCAGCAATCGCCATATTCGCCGGCCAGGTACGTCGGTGCGCTCTACAAACCATGCTGCGCTAATCCCAATCACGAGCGTGCAGAAGATAGTGGCAGCTACGAGTTGGAGGGTTGCACTCAGCAGCCCTGGGATATGTGCTGACCAAAGCCTGGCCCATATTGCCGTACTCACTTTAGTTGTACGCACAACCAGATAACCGAATGGCAGCGCAGCAGCAAGGCTGATGACCACAGCAAGTAGTATAAGCAGAGAAGGGTACTTGGCTGCTATCTGCCATTGATATGATACTCGCCACCCACCCTTCACATGTGCTTGTCGATCCATGGGGAGGCTTGCGCTAGGTAATGCACGAGACGAAACTTGGTTATTCTCTGTTGGCTGGGTTCTGTTCCTCGATGTCATTGAATCCTCTTGCGAAGTACCCCACCACGGGTAGCTGAGCCTTGGTTATAAAAAAGCATGGGTAGCGAGAACTTCCTAAGGGAGGCCAATGCTCTGCGCCTCAGCCTTGGTTGCTTCGAGATCCTGCCACATACTCTTAAGGGTGACATTCGCAAGTTTGAACCGAGTGAGCGGCGGCACGCCATCTGCAAGCTTGATACCTGGCACAATCGGATATTCGAAGTTTTGCTCTGCATAGATGCGCTGCCCGTCCTCTGAAAGCATGAAATCAATGAAGAGTTTGGCGAGTGCTGGATTGGGCGCGTTCTTGATAATCCCCGCATTCGTAGAGTTGATGATTAAGCCCGATTGGTCAGCGCCCTGATCAGGGTAAATGATGCCAACTGGTGCGCCTTCGGCTTTTGCAAGCTGGTAGTAATAGTGATTGACAAACCCAAGTTTCAGCTCACCAGATGCAACAGCCTTGCGAACATCGGTATGGCTGCCATACCAGGCTGTTTCATTTGCTTGTAGGCCATTGATAAAGCGTGCAAGTCCCTCGCTCCCATGCAGTTGGCGGATAGCCACAAGATGTGCCATCAGAGCGCCATTACGGCTATCGGCCGAGCCACTCTGGCCTTTCCAAATCGGGTCAGCGAGATCAAACACTGATGTGGGTGCATCCACCGCCTGCACGAGATCCGTATTGTACATAAGGACGCGTGTGCGTAGTGTGAGCGCAACCCATGTGCCTGTATCGCCACGAAACGCAGCAGGTATCGCATTGACTACCCTAGAGTCATTTGGTGCGAACAATCCTTGTGAATCTAGACTCAACATCGTCAGGGTATCCGAGTTGATGAGCACATCTGCTTTCGGATTAGCTCGCTCCTCAAGTAACTTCGCTGCCAGTTCTCCATTACCTCCGGTGAGCACGGTGACCGTAATGCCGGGGTAGGCTTGGCTAAATGCTCCGATGACGGGCTTAAAGAGCGCCTCAGCGCGTGATGTGTAGATGACAAGATTCCCGCTTACGCTCGGAACTGTCGGAGTAGGTGCTGGTGCCACGCTGCTACATGCGGCGAGCGGCACTACGATCAGGAATGCAAGGATTGCAAGTGCTCTATACATGCTCTGCGTCAGTCGCTTCATCTAAACACTCCTTTTTATACACGAATGATGCTTGGAATACCTCTGCCAAAGTCACAGTCGTTTGACATGTCGAACAGTGAGCGTTAGTATATGCTAATACATTTAGTTGTCAAGTCGTAACTACATCATGGCATGTTGCGAGTTGTGAGGTTGTTTGATGTGTTGCTTCTTGAGATGAAGGGGTTAGCGAATCAGGTGTTTTGGCATTAGAATGCTGAACATTTGGAACACCTTGACAAATGGATCGAAAGGTGGTACCATTCCTTTTCGCAACGGTAGGGAGAGGATGGAGTGTGCGCATGGTACGGGATCAGACACAGGTTCACGTCTTAATCCTACCTGAGCAGACATCCAGAGTTGCAGTTTTGTTCACGAACACCAGTCCAGCGGTTCTGACCAGCGTTAGGTTTGGACCAAGGAAGGGAATGTTCGTGCTTTTGGCATGTTAGGGAGAAGTCAGGAGCGAGGTGTCCATGCCCCCCTTGACCGCAAGTGTTGTGCTCCAGCCATTGATCATGCCGAACGACCCTGGCATTGATGGGCTGCACCGCGGGAAAATTCAACGGAATTCGTTTGCACGGATTACGGATGCTATTGAGCTTCCGACCTTGATCGAGACGCAAATCAACAGCTTCGATTGGTTCCGCAAAGAGGGTTTGCGCGAACTGTTCGATGAGATTTCGCCAATCACCGATTTTACTGGCAAGAATATGGAGCTGCGTTTCCTGGATTACCAATTCGGGGAGCCACGCTACACAGAGCACGAATGTCGCGAACGAGACATGACCTATGCAGCACCGCTGCGGGTCAATGTGCAGTTGCGTGTGCTATCTACAGGTGAACTCAAGGAAAGCGAGATATTCCTTGGTGATTTCCCATTGATGACAGAGAACGGTACATTCATCATTAATGGTGCCGAACGTGTGGTTGTGTCGCAGTTGATCCGCTCACCAGGTGTTTATTTCAAAGAAGATAAGGATCCAACGAGCGGGCGTGGTCTTCATTCTGCGAAGCTTATTCCTAACCGTGGTGCTTGGTTGGAATTTGAGACGAATAAGCGCGATGTTATCTCCGTAAAGGTTGATCGCAAGCGTAAAATCCCCGTCACGATTCTGCTCCGCGCCGTATTGGGATGGAAGTCGCAACCGGATGGTACGGGCCAGTGGTACCCAGATAATGAGCTTGATCAGCATGGCCATAATGATGAAATTACAAAGCTGTTTGCTCATCTAGAAGGCTCAGATCATCAGTTTATCAAGGTTACACTCGATAAAGATCCAGCACGGCATTGCAAAGATGCATTGATGGAGCTTTATAAGCGCTTGCGGCCAGGCGATCCGCCAACGCTTGAGAATGCCCGTAACCTGATTGAGTCGCTACTCTTCAATCCACGGCGTTATGATCTGGCTAAGGTTGGGCGCTACAAACTAAACAAGAACCTCTGGGAGCGCGAGGCGCGCCATGAGAATCGCACAAGTGGCCCAGATTATAAAGTGCGTGTGCTATTGCCAGACGATATCAACAAGATTGTTGAGCGCATTATTCAATTGAATAATAGCGTCCCAGGGATGCATGCCGATGATATTGATCATCTTGGCAATCGCCGTGTACGTACGGTGGGCGAGCTCATCCAGCAGCAATTCCGTGTTGGCTTGTTGCGCATGGAGCGCGTGATCAAGGAGCGTATGTCGCTGCAGGATTCGGAATCTGCAACGCCCAATGCACTTGTCAATATTCGGCCAGTTGTGGCAGCAATGCGTGAGTTTTTTGGTGGCTCGCAGCTTAGCCAATTCATGGATCAGACAAATCCGCTGGCGGAATTGACCAACAAGCGCCGCCTTTCGGCACTTGGGCCAGGTGGTCTGAGCCGCGATCGTGCTGGCTTTGAAGTCCGTGACGTGCATCAGTCGCACTATGGGCGTATCTGCCCGGTCGAGACACCAGAAGGCCCGAACATCGGTCTGATTGGCACGATGTCCACCTATGCACGTGTTAACGAGATGGGATTCCTTGAAACACCATATCGTAAGGTCTATCGCGAGGTGCTGAATGCCATTGAGTGGGAACGCATGGGCATGCTCATTCGCGATGTGCGCGACTTGCGCAATGGCGATTTGATTGCGCCGCGTGGCTCAAAGGTCGATGCAGAGTTAGCCAAACGCATTACAATTAATCTTTTGCGCGGTCAGTTCCTACGTGAGGATATCACCGATCCAGTGACCGAGAAGGTCATTGCGGAAAGCGGGCATGAGATCAACCGAGCGCTTGCTGAACGGATTGTCAGTACGCCATTACGCACAGTCAAGATCCGGCCAGTTGTCTCGCAAGAAGTCGATTATCTCTCCGCCGATGAGGAGGAGAAGTTTGTGATCGGGCAGGCGAATGCACCCCTCGATGAGCATAATCGCTTTGAAGAGGGCTCTGTGTCATGTCGATTTAGTGGTGGCTTTGATGATATGCTCGCCGATCGAATGGATTATATGGATGTGTCACCGAAGCAGGTTGTTTCGGTCTCTACTGCGCTGATCCCATTCTTGGAACACGATGATGCGAACCGCGCGTTGATGGGTTCGAATATGCAACGCCAGGCTGTGCCATTGCTGCGCCCAGATGCACCGGTCGTTGGCACAGGTATGGAGCATATGGCCGCTCGCGACAGTGGTCAGGTTATTGTGTCGAAGGGCAATGGCATCATTCTTTCTGCAACTGGCGATCAGATCAGTATGTTAGAAGATGATGGAACCGAGCGCCACTTTAAGCTGCGCAAGTTTATGCGTTCTAACCAGGACACCTGTATTAACCAGCGGCCAAGCGTTCTACGCGGCCAGCGGGTACGTAAGGGTGAGATTATTGCCGATAGCTCCAGTACTGATAATGGTGAACTGGCACTTGGGCAGAATGTTCTGGTTTCGTTTATTCCTTGGGAAGGCGGAAACTTTGAGGACGCCATCCTGGTGAGTGAACGATTGGTGCGCGAGGATATCTTCACCTCTATTCATATTGAGAAATATGAGGTTGAGGCGCGCGATACAAAGCTTGGGCCAGAGGAAATCACGCGCGATATTCCAAACGTTGGGCAAGATAGCCTGCGCAACCTTGATGAGCGCGGGATTATCTATGTAGGCGCGGAGGTTCAGCCAAACGATATTCTGGTTGGCAAGATTACACCAAAGGGTGAGACTGATCTTACGGCGGAAGAGCGCCTACTGCGCGCAATCTTTGGTGAGAAGGCGCGTGAAGTCAAGGACTCATCGTTGCGTGTACCAAATGGCGTGCGTGGTAAAGTTATCGATGTGAAGGTGTTCACACGTGATGATGATATCGAACTGCCAGTAGGTGTGAACCAGCAGGTTCAGGTGATGCTCTGCCAGAAGCGCAAAATCTCACCAGGCGATAAGATGGCCGGGCGCCATGGGAATAAGGGTGTGGTCTCGCGTGTCCTGCCAATCGAAGATATGCCATTCTTGCCGGATGGTACACCTGTCGATATCATCCTAAACCCAATTGGCGTGCCAAGTCGTATGAACATCGGCCAAATCCTGGAGACACATCTTGGATGGGCGGCTGCACGGCTTGGGTTCCGCGTTGCAACACCAGTATTCGATGGAGCGAGTGAAGCGCAAATCCACGAGATGCTAGTTCGCGCTGATCTTCCTTCTGATGGCAAAATAACGCTCTACGATGGGCGTTCTGGTCTGGCATTCAATAATCCGGTAACAGTTGGCTATATCTATATGCTGAAGCTAGCCCACTTGGTGGAAGATAAAATTCACGCGCGTTCGACTGGGCCTTACAGCTTGGTTACGCAGCAACCATTGGGTGGTAAGGCGCAGTTTGGTGGCCAGCGCTTTGGTGAGATGGAGGTTTGGGCGCTGGAGGCCTATGGCGCAGCCTACATTCTTCAGGAAATGCTGACGGTTAAATCCGACGATGTGGTTGGGCGTGTGAAGACATATGAAGCTATCGTGAAGGGCGAGCCGATCCAGGAAGCTGGTGTGCCGGAGTCGTTCAAGGTGCTAATTAAGGAACTTCAATCGCTTGGCCTGTCTGTCGAAGTACTCTCGGCCGACGAAACACCAGTGGAACTCAACGACGATACCGATGGTGATTTGGCGGCGCTCGATGGGATTAACCTGAGTGGCATGGAGCGCGGCGAGTTTTAAAACTCCCGATAGCGTGTATTGACAACCTAAACGAAACCGGATAGAATGCAAACATGCGTTCTATCCGGTTTCGGGAGGGTTGTATGCCACGCGTTGCTCGGTCGGTAGATTTCTTTCGTGTTTGGTCAGCAGAAATGGCGTATGTGCTGGGGTATTGGTGGGCTGATGGATGTATGTATATCAATCCAAGTACCAATGGCCATTTAGTTGAAATTGCTAGTATTGATAGTGAGCATCTTCTTCATGTTGGGAATGTGATTGGTGGAAACTTTTCATATCGGCGGGTTTCTAAACAATCAGAATGTTATAATATCACATTCTGTAGCAAGCAGATGTATCAGGATTTGGCGTTGCTTGGTGCAACGCCACGCAAATCACGCACAATCCGGTTTCCCATTATTCCTGCAACTCATGTACCACATTTCATTCGTGGTGTGGTTGATGGTGATGGGACATTGGCATGGAATGGTGATCGACCCATCATTCAAATCTATTCGGGCTCGCCTGACTTTTTGGATGGATTGGCTAGCGCTGTGGAATATGCAACGGGTATCCCTGCACCACAACGGCAGACAAATCGTGACAACTGGGTGCTTAAGTGGAGCACAACACGCGCAAAATGTTTGGCATGTTGGCTCTATGAAATGAATAGCGGGTTGGCGCTGCCAAGAAAGGCAGCAATTGCGCAAGATATTCTTGCCTGGCAACCTAAGAAACGCCCTGAAAAAGGAACAATTACCGATACAATGCGGCTTCATTTCCCGGATTACCTGGCGTGACGATTAACAGCGTAATGTGTGATGCCTGGAAATATATAATAGCGTGAAATGCGGTAAATTTCACTAAGTTATTATTTTCCGAATAAACACATTAATTCCCTGGATAGTACAGGAGAGTGACATGCTTGAGATTAACGACTTCAACGCAATTCGAATTAGCCTCGCATCGCCAGAAGATATTCTTAACTGGTCGCATGGTGAAGTAACTAAACCAGAAACAATTAACTATCGTACATTAAAGCCAGAGCGTGATGGGTTATTCTGTGAACGTATTTTTGGCCCACAAAAGGATTGGGAATGCTATTGCGGGAAATACAAGCGTGTACGCTATCGAGGCGTTATTTGCGATAAATGTGGTGTTGAAGTTACGCGTTCGAAGGTTCGACGCGATCGAATGGCGCATATCCAGCTCGCTTCGCCGGTATCGCATATTTGGTTCGTTAAGGGCACTCCAAGCCGTTTAGGGTTGCTACTCGACATTTCGCCGCGTAACCTGGAGCGTGTGCTGTATTTTGCATCATATATCATTACGCATGTTGATGACGAAGCGCGTGCTGGATTACGCGATCAGATGCAGCAGGATTACGGTGTCAAACGTGAGAAGATTCAGCGTGAGGCAGAGAGCCGTCAGATCGAGCTCTCGTCGCAATTGAGCCAGGATCTGGGTGGTATGGAGACTGCTCAGGTCAGTACACAGCGCCGCATCGACTCAGACTATATTGGTCAGCGTGAATCCTTGACGAGCGATGCAGAGCGGTTGCGCACTGATCTCGAGGAGAAGACCGGCGAAGTTGCCGAGGAGGATGTGACCTTCCATAGCATCACGCTGGTTGAAGAAGGCGAGACGATCAGCGAAAAACTGATTGATCAACTCGAAGAGTTGCTCGACCAGGAATTAGAGGCGCTGGAGCAGCGGCGCCAGCGTGATCTCTCCGACACAGAGCTTCTGACAGGTGCCGAGCGCGAGCGCAAGGAGTATGAGGCGACCCAGGAGCGCGAGCGGATGCAGGAGCGTTTGCAGCGTGAACTTGATAGCTTGGTGCGTGAAGAAAAAGAGAAACTTGAGCAGCTCGACGCGATTAAGATGCGCCGCATCCTCACAGAGCAGGAGTATCGTGGTTTGCGTGATCTTGCACTTGGCATTTTCAAAGCCGATATGGGTGCAGGTGCGATTCGCGATTTAATTGTGCGAACGGTTGATCTTGATAAATTAGGTGAAGATCTGCAGGCGGAAATTAACACAACACAGGGTCAGCGCCGCAAGAAGGCGACTAAACGGCTGCGTGTGGTGGAAGCCTTCCGCAAGAGTGGTAACCGTCCAGAGTGGATGATTCTCACAGCATTGCCGGTCATCCCGCCTGATTTGCGCCCAATGGTACAGCTCGATGGCGGGCGATTTGCCACCAGTGACCTCAATGATCTGTATCGGCGTGTGATCAACCGCAATAATCGTCTCAAGCGGCTGATGGAACTTAATGCGCCAGAGATTATTGTACGCAATGAGAAGCGTATGCTTCAAGAGGCCGTTGATGCCTTGATCGATAATGGTCGGCGTGGGCGTGCAGTCAGTGGCAAAGGTAAGCACCGGCTGAAGAGCCTGAGCGATATGCTGAAGGGCAAGCAGGGGCGCTTCCGCCAGAATCTGCTTGGTAAGCGTGTCGACTACTCAGGGCGATCTGTGATCGTAGTTGGCCCGAACCTGAAGTTACATCAGTGTGGTCTGCCAAAGAAGATGGCGCTGGAGCTGTTTAAGCCGTTTGTGATGCGTCGCTTGGTCGAGAAAGGCTTTGCACACAATATTAAGAGTGCCAAGCGGATTGTCGAGCGTGTACGGCCAGAAGTTTGGGATGTACTAGAGGAAGTCATTAAGGACTACCTAGTGCTCTTGAATCGTGCGCCTTCGCTCCACCGTCTCTCGATCCAGGCCTTCGAGGCCATACTGATTGAGGGCTCGGCGATCCAATTGCATCCATTGGTTTGCTCGGCGTTTAATGCCGACTTCGACGGTGACCAGATGGCTGTCCATGTGCCACTTTCGCGTAAGGCGCAAGAAGAGGCACGCATGCGTATGCTGTCGAAGTACAACCTACTCTCGCCAGCAACGGGTGATCCAATTGTGACGCCATCGCAGGATATTGTGTTAGGTTGCTTTTACCTGACGATGGTGCGTGATGGGGCGAAGGGCTCTGGCAAGATATTCTCCAATGTCGATGAGGCGCTCCTCGCCCACGAGAAGGACTTTGTCGATATCCAGGCACCGATCTGGGTGCGTATGGAAGGCACAGTACAGGGCGATAATGATCGCGGAGTACGCATTCTGCCACCTGCTGATGATGGCACCCCACGTATGATGCTTGAAACATCGATCGGGCGTATTTTCTTCAATAATGAGTTGTTGGAGCCGCTACGCTACCGCAATCGTTTGGTGGCGAAGAAGGGCCTACGCGAGATTATCGCCGATAGCTACAAGTACTACACCAACCTGAATAACCTAGCTGAGGAAGATCTCGAAAGCATCCGCGAGTTATATGGGGATCGCTCCCGCGATGAGTTAGCGCGTTTCTATGGCTCTGAGCGAACTGCCGAGCAGGCCGATAAAATCAAGGCCGTGGGATTCCGCTTTGCAACACGCGGTGGTATGACCGTTGGTATTGAGGATGTCGAAGTTCCACCTGCCAAGCTCGGTATTCTGGAAGAGTCGGATAAGCGGGTTGCTGATGTTGAGAAGCAATTCCGGCGTGGCTTGATCACCGAGGAAGAGCGCTATCGTGAAATCGTAGAGATTTGGCAGGGTGCAACCAAGCTGACAACCGAGGCGGTGAAGAAGAATTTGAATCCGTTTGGGCCTGTCGCGATGATGGTTAACTCAGCGGCTCGCGGTAACATTAACCAGCTTAGCCAGATGGCTGGTATGCGTGGATTGATGTCTGACCCAACTGGTCGAATCATTGAGTTGCCGATTCGTTCAAACTTCCGCGAAGGCCTTTCGGTGTTAGAGTACTTCGTTTCGACCCACGGTGGACGTAAGGGTTTGGCCGATACCGCGTTGCGTACGGCTGATGCAGGCTATCTAACACGTCGTTTAGTGGATGTTGCCCAGGATACGATTGTTACGATCGAGGATTGTGGCACTGAGGAAGGACTCTGGCTCTACCGCGAGGATGATCGCGAGCTATTGCAAGAGCTTGAGCAGCGTGTGATTGGACGCATTCTTGTGCAGCCGATTGTGCACGGGGGAACTGGCGAAATCATTGGTGAGCGCAACCAGGAGATTGACGAAGGATTGTCGCGGCAGATCAAAGCAGGTGGGGTGAACGAGGTCTTTGTTCGCTCGCCACTAGCCTGCCAGGCGGAACATGGTATCTGCCGCATGTGCTATGGCCGGAACCTTGCAACTGGTAAGCTTGTCGATATTGGTGAGGCCGTAGGTATTATTGCGGCACAATCGATTGGCGAGCCAGGCACGCAGCTGACGCTACGAACGTTTCATACCGGTGGTGTGGCTTCCGCAGATGACATCACACAGGGTTTGCCACGTGTGCAGGAAATCTTCGAGGCACGCTCGCCGAAGGGTAAGTCGCTCTTGGCTGAGATCGACGGCGTGGTCGAGATTCTGCGCGATGACGACCTGCGGAAGATTCGGGTTGTATCGAGCAAGACATTCTTGGATGAGCACACACTACCCAGCCACTACTCGGTGGTGGTCGCCGATGGTGCAGATGTAACCGAGGGCCAGATACTTGCCGAGAGTAATCGGGCCGATCTTGGTGGTGAACCGTTTATCTCACGACTGAGCGGCAAAGTTCGGATCAATAGTGGCTCAATTACAGTTGCGCAGGATGAGCGTGAAGAGCGTGAGGTAATTGTCCCGCATACATCGCGATTGGCGCAGGGGATTGAGAACGGCACACAAGTGACAGCCGGTCAGCATCTGACGGATGGTTCAGCCGATCCGCAGGAACTGTTGGAGTTACGTGGCAAGGAAGCGCTGCAACGCTATCTCGTCAACGAAGCGCAGAAAGTATACCGGTCGCAGGGTGTCGACATCAACGACAAGCATGTTGAGGTGATTGTGCGACGTATGCTACGGCGTGTTCGGATCGAGGAGCCAGGCGACACCGGGCTGCTACCGGGCGAGCTTGTTGAGGCTGGCGAGTTTGGGCGTATGAACGCCGAGATCGTGAGCCAGGGCGGCGAGCCAGCGACAGCTGTAACCGTGCTACTTGGTATTACTAAGGCATCGCTCACAACCGAGAGTTTCTTGTCAGCAGCATCATTCCAGGAGACGACGCGCGTATTGACTGAGGCGGCAATTACCGGCAAAGTCGATTACCTGCGTGGTCTGAAGGAGAATGTCGTCATTGGTAAGCTTATTCCAGCAGGAACCGGGATC
>JANLSE010000450.1:0-3335 GCA_031362265.1 Roseiflexaceae bacterium | reverse complement strand
GCACTGGCCGGCCGGCACCAGTATCGATCGCAAGGTTCACCATGTTATTCAAGGTAATCGCCGAATCTGGCGGGGCTTTGATCTGCTGTATGAATGCCCCGCTACGCTTATCGAATTGAACAATCCGATTATGGAAGCTATCAACCAAAAAGATAAAGCCGCTATCTGGATCGCCAGTAACAACAAAGCGCGTTGCTGCTAATGGCGGCTCAATCGCTTGTGGCACTATCTCGCGTTCAAACGCACGTTTGCCAGCATCATTTGTGGCAAATATAAGAACACGGCCATCAGGCTGGAGCATGTATATTTTGCCATCTACCGCAATATCAAGCGTAGCGTCGTACTTCTTATTGCCATCATCTTCGATCCAGGGCTCAGGGAAGCTACCATACTCACCGCTTCGATAGCGTAAAATATTAGTTGGATCTGCTCCCCATACATATAGATTGCCTTCATAGTTCGCAATTCGAAATCGCTCACTATTTTGGCTCCAGATCTCGCTGCCAGCAAGAAGGCTACGGTTCCAGGTATCGCCGCTACGGAAATAGAAGTTGAATGGCCCGCCTTCGCTACTCTGCGCTACTGCCACAATTGAATCGAAACGCCAAGCGATGCCGCGGATGCGCCCAACATTAAGCGGCCCATACGAATCTTGCGGCCGTAATATTGCTTGTACCGAACCACCCGTCTTTGCCTGACGGTAGAGCGTACCAGAATTAGCATCCAACATGTATAATGAGGCGAAACCAACAGTATTTGTGATGCCTTCTGGTGGTGGTGGAATAATCAGTGTTTCAAAGAGTGAACCGGCTTGTGGGTTACGTGCAACTTCTTCAAGCGAGGTAAAGTAGCCAATTTTCAGGATGGAGGTTTCAGCCTGTGCATATTCGCGCTGTAACGCACTAAAACGCTGCCGCCCTTCGACAGTATTCGTCATCGTACCACTGGCCTGTACCACAGCGATCGCTTCCGCAGCAGCCCGTAACCGATCGCGCGCTTCGCGCTCATCCACGGCTTGGAAGATACTGCCAACTGTCTGCTCTGCTGTTGTTAGGCTAGTATCGACTTCCTTAACCTGATTCTGGTTTGAGAGTGTTACACCATAGAGTAATAGAATAGCAACAAGTGAAACCAGAATAAGTAACCGCGCCCACGGGAATGGTACGCGCTCACGCCGATACGAAAGGCCAGGCGTTTGGCGTGTTTGTTGCGTAGCCCGCATTGGAGCCTTACGCATGCGCCGATTGCGGCTTACACGTGTGAAATAGTTGTTGATTTGAGCGATTGCACCATGCGGCTGCTCATCGAAGGCCGACACAACAGGCGGCTGGCTATTCTGCCGGATGACTCGTTGCCCAGGACCAAAATCCACACGACGCTCTGGTGGTGCCACCATCCCATAATCAGGTTCACCCAGCAGCGCCGATGCCGGTAGTTTACGCTCTGGTTCCGCAACGGATGGCCTACGCTTCACGCGTAATGTGCGTTCTTCGCGCCCCTGTGCCACGCGCTCACTAATTGATTCACCTACATCAATTGGCCGCGGCAGCGGTGGTGGGGTAGGCGAACTAAACACCTCGGCGGGCATTTCTCGCATGCGCTCACGTGCAGTGAGCTCGCGCTCGACTCGCGCAGTATCCCGCTGTTGTTGGGCCCGCTCCACCGGCCCCTTTACAAGGAGCGCTATTTCCCCAGATGCACGCACCATCAAGCTCCGTACAGCACGAATCAACAGCGCAAGCCGGCCAAGAATCCCGGCTGGGCTTAATGGCGCGGCTTGGGCAGCTGGGCTAAGGGCCGCAGCAAGGCTAACCAGAATCCCATGCGCCTCACCAATACCCTGGTTCTTACAGAATGTACTGAGTTCCTGAATAGCGCCCTGGGGATCGCCAGCATTCAGTGTTTGCTGAACGATATCGCGCTGCAAGTGTGAGGTAAGATTGCTGTTACATAGTAATACGCCATCGTTGGTATGAAGCACCGCTCGGTAGAACTCTGGCTCAACCGTCAGCGTCGCCCCAAGCGAACGCATCCGGATATTTTGCAGTGGCGCACTACCAGCAGGTTCCCAGGCACTACTTGGCGGGATCGCACGTAAACGCCCTTCACTACGCACATATACCTGGGTTGGCGCGATCTGCGCAATATACAGATCGCCATCCTTAATGACAGCACAGGTAATGCCGATCAGGGCGCGTTTGGCCGCCGCCATGCTAAAATTCTGCTGGTAAAGCGCACGATTAGCTGCGATGATCGCCTTACGGAGGGCGGAAGTGACACTCAGCGATGAATCCTCATAGAATGCCTTACGGATTGTTCGCAATACTAATTGGCATGCATCGCGGCCACGCGCGCCCTCTTGGTCGGATTCCACCACAACATACAACTGGCCTTTACGGGCCTCTGGTGCGAACAGGCCCGAAGGCAGAACCACCATTGCCATATCACTGGCTGGCTGATTCGTACCATTGATTATCCCAAACAGACTATAGCGCGTCTGGTAGCTGGACATTCGTCGCTCCTATTGAGCCAGAGATTATACCACCTCTGCTAGCCGAATCTCCACCAGGTTACTATGGAAGGTGCTTTGCCCTGCAAAATCTGCCAAGGCATCAGATGTCGTCCAGTTAATATTGCGCTTCCCGCGCGAGAGGCGTGCCCATGACCCTTTTGGTGCTACGGCAACCCCTGGCGGCACATCATCGGTCACCACCGCGCGCAATTCACACCAGCCGCGTGCGTTTTCTACAACAACCCGTGCGCCATGCGGGATCCCACGCTCGCTGGCATCCTGCGGGTTGATCTCAACAAATGGTTCACCCTCGCGCCGCATCAGGCTTGGCTGATTTGCAAAACTACTTGATACATAGTGGTGTGATGCCCCTGAAATCAGTACAATTCCACGCCCCTCGTTCAATATTTCTCTACCTCCTTGTCTCCTTGTCTGAAATTCTTCTGGCACAACATACCCTGGCAGTGGATCTGCGCCCTTGGCGATCAGTGCCTCACAGCGCAATTCCACCTTGCCAGAAGGTGTAGGGAAGCGCCCATCGGCAAATGGCACCATCTGTTCGGGGGCAAACTGAAGTGGAACGGTTCCTTCGGCCTGCAGCCGTTCAAAGGTGATACCAGCAAATTGTGGGTAGTTTGCACGCATCTCATCAATCACCCCACGAATCGCATCTTCACCGCTCTCATGTAGCCAAGGCTCTTCATAACCCATGGCTGTGGCAAGCAAGCGCATCACATCCCAATTGCTTTTCGCTTCACCCAATGGCGGAATAGCTGGCTGGTTATATTGCAAGTTGCGGTGACCATATGCCTTATGCACATCC
>JANLSE010000449.1:0-2551 GCA_031362265.1 Roseiflexaceae bacterium | reverse complement strand
CTCGCGATCAACGAAGTCCTCTTCGATCCCTCCATCCCCGATATCCAGCTTATGGCAGCGCTCGACATGCTGGGGATGGGTGACTGGGTGCGCTCACTACCTGCCGGGCTCGACACACTGCTCGCCTCGGGTGGCAGCGGGCTTTCGGCGGGCCAAGCCCAGTTGCTGGCTCTCGCACGAGCATTTCTGCGCGATCCAGGGCTGATCATCCTTGATGAGGCCTCATCACGACTCGATCCGGCCACCGAGCGCCAGCTTGAACAGTCGCTTACACGCCTACTCTATGGACGCACCGCAATTATCATCGCCCACCGCCTCCGTACGCTCGAACGTGTCGATCAGATCCTGATCCTGGAAGATGGGCAGGTGCGCGAACATGGGCTTCGTGCCGAGCTTGTGCGCAACCCCGACTCACGCTTTGCGCAGCTCCTACAGGTTGGTATGGAGGAGGCCCTGGCCTAATTATCCCATTTGTACGCAAGGTTCAGAGGATCAATATGGATACACCGGTTCAACCAACCATAATACGCTCCTCCTTGTGGCATGTCGCGCGCTTAATTGCGTTTCGGCCATGGCTCTACACGCTCAGCGCGCTCGGCATCCTGGGCTTTTATGTGTGGCCGTTAGTCACCGGGATCTTCGTCCGCCAGATCTTCGATCAGCTCTCAAACCGGATGTTGTTGGCGAATGATGTACGCGCCACGATTTGGGCGCTGGCAGGGGTGCTGATTGGCGTGGCGCTTGCCCATTCAGTTTCAGCGCTGGCCTATCCGTTTGGTGAAAAAGCAGTCATGTTGGTGGCTGATACGCTTATGCGACACAACCTACTCCGCTCGATTCTGGGTCGACCTGGCGCAACTGCACTGCCACCCAACTCATCACCAGGTGAAGCTGTCAGCCGACTACGTGATGACATGGCGCATATCAGCTTGTTTATGACATGGACAGTCGACCCGTTTGGGCAGGTATTGGCGTTTGGAATTGCATTCGTTACACTGGCGCGAATTGATCTTCGGATTACACTGTTTGGCTTTCTGCCGCTGTTGGCCATCCTGGCCTTTGTTAACCTGCTGAACAATCGCATCCGGCACTATCGTAAGGCGAACCAGGAATCGATCGGGCAGGTGACTGGATTACTTGGCGAGCTGTTCGGCGCGGTCCAGGCTGTCAAGGTTGCTGGAGCGGAACAGCAGGTGGTGGCACATTTGGAGCGAGTGAACGAAACTCGGCGTGCTGCGGCGCTGCGCGATAAACTACTGTCCAACTTAATCAACGCATTTTCATTCGGTGCCGCGAATATCGCCACTGGAGTGCTGCTTATTCTGGCCGCGCAGTCATTCCATTCCGGCCAGTTCACCGTTGGCGATTTTGCGCTGTTCGCCTCGTATCTTGGCTGGATGGCGTTTGTGATGGGCTCGGTTGGCGGTTTCGTGACGAAATATCAGCAGGTTAGTGTTTCGTTGCGACGCGCATTCGAACTGCTGCAAGGCACATCTGTGAATCTGCTAACCCAGCGGGATAACGACATACGGATGCGTGGCGCACTTCCAAGGATGTCCACGCCCACAAACGATGATCGGGTGGTGCTCCAAACGCTCCGAGTCACCGGGCTTACCTATCGCTACCCTAGTAGCCAACAGGGCGTTGAGTCTATCGATCTGTGTATGAAGCGTGGCCAATTTGTTGTGATTACCGGGCGAATCGGTAGCGGCAAAAGCACATTATTACGTACACTGCTTGGGCTATTGCCACCTCAGGCTGGCGAGGTATTCTGGAATGACAGCAGGGTGAACGATCTGGCGGCATTCATGGTGCCACCACATGTCGCTTATACACCGCAAGTGCCACGGCTGTTTAGTGAAACCCTGCGTGATAATGTGCTGATGGGGTTGAATTCGGATCTGCCAACAGAAGGCAATCTGCTGCAAATGGCGCTCTACCAAGCAGTACTTGATAAGGACGTGCCAACTTTGGATGCTGGCCTGGAAACCATGGTTGGGCCACGTGGGGTACGCTTGAGTGGTGGGCAGATGCAACGCGCCGCTGCTGCACGAATGCTAGTGCGTCAGCCAGAGTTACTGGTATTCGATGATCTCTCAAGCGCGCTCGACGTTGAAACCGAACAATTGCTATGGGATCGATTAGCGACAATCCAGGATCAGACCACAATTATTGCCGTTTCGCATCGCCATGCTGCATTGCAACGCGCCGATTGGATCATCGTCCTCAAAGATGGCTCCGTCGAGGCACAGGGGTGCCTCAATGATTTACTTGCAAATAGCGCTGAACTACGCGAATTGTGGCGTACCGAAAAAGATCACTGAGCCTGCCTATTGTAAACCTGTCAGGTGCGGCTCTCGGAACTATTGGAGCGCTCATCGTAGCCCTAAACCGCACCTGACAGGTTTAGGGCTAGGTTTGTTGCCTGCTACACCTGTGAGGCGCCGCGCATTGTGGTCGCTACTGTCAGAATAAGTGCCGTGGCGAGGAATATTGGCACAAGTGCGAACGCGCTCTGCAACCCGACCCGATCGGCCCAGCTGCCAAGCAG
>JANLSE010000427.1:0-2284 GCA_031362265.1 Roseiflexaceae bacterium | reverse complement strand
CCGCAAGCGTAGCTGGCGTTAGCGCATCCACGGGTTGATGATCGTCACGCCCATTGATGCAAAATCAGCTTCATTGCGCGTTGCTAAGGCGTAGTGCCCTTCAAGCGCTATCGCCGCAATGAGCGAATCAATCGCTGCAAGTGGGATTCCCTGGCGTTCCAATTCACCGGTTAAGACTCCCCAGCGGAGCATCACGTCCGTCGTAATTGGCAGAATCCGCCCATGAAATCGGCTTAAGAGATCCCCTTCCAGCCACTGCTGCACCTGCGTCTTCCGTTTCGAATCCGGCAGTTTGGCGATCCCTTTCCGAATCTCACCAATCGTGATCACCGTCAGATGCACGCTTTGCGGATCTTGTGCATTGACCCACGCCACCACCTTCGGGTCGGGCTGCTTCGCAATCAGTTCCGAGATGACATTCGTATCGAGAATGAGATTCATACCGTCATATCCGCACGCAGACCGCTCCGGTCACGAGTGAGGTCCAAGTCACTCTCATCTAATGGCGATTCGCGAAAGAAATCCGCCAGCGGTTGTTGCATCAACACGAGCGAGCGATACTCTGCATACGACAAGACAATTGCGGCTTCGACCCCATGCCGGGTAATGAGTTGTGGTCCACGCGTCAGTGCTTCTTCCACCACCTCGCTCAGCTTGTTTTTCGCTTCTTGGAGTTGCCATGTTCGGAGCATCATCCACCTCTCTGTCTAGTATGTCTAGATTGTAGTGGATAAGACTGCCAGTGTCAACACACACGAATGCTTATGGCTTGCTGTCCAATATCCATTGAGCGAAATACAACAAATGTGGAAAGCGCCCTGAAGCAGGCACTCGAAAGGTATTCACACAAGACTCCTCGTTATAATGCAGCCCCACACTGCTGACAAAACCGTGCAGTTCGGCTCACCTCGGCTTGGCATGCGCCGCAGCGATAGATGGTGCTAAACACTGGCGGGCTCGTCGGTTCAGGTGCGGTTGCAGGAGGGGCGGGCGTCACAGGCTCATATGCAGGCGATACCGGATCACTTGTTTGCTGGCCTTGTTGCGTTGCGAAAGCCGCAGCCGTACTTGGCAACAGCTCGCGGCATTGTGGATAGTTACGGCAGCCATAGAATTGCTGGCCAGCACCAGCACCGTGTCGTGCGGTTCGTAATACCATCGGGGTTGGGCTGGCCGAGTCACTCCAGCGGTTCCCATCGCGATACTGCCAGCGATCGCGGTAGGCTTTAAACGACCCGCGCTATGCTTTGGTTTCAATCAGAAACAGCCCAGCAGGCCCAACAGCTAACAGATCGATCTGAGCGAACGCATCGGGGCGCGGCTCAACAACGACATTGTGGAACACAACCCAACTCTCGGGCAACGCATGCAGCAGCGCCTCTAGCACACTCGCTTCACCACGCTCCCCTTTACGGGTATTGCTCGCCTCTTCAGTATCGAACACCAATCCAGCAATCGGCTTGAACAGCCATCCCAACAGTGGGATATCCTCGGCGCGCTCCTGCACCGCATCGCGCTGATCGGCCACCTTCTGTGCAATCCGCGCGGCGAAGGCAGCTTATACTGCGGCGAGTTGGTGAAGCTGGCGGGCCATGATGCTCATTCCTTTCATTGTAGTTGCGCACCTACTCAGCCCGCCCCATTCGATGCTGGGTGCTCAAACTCCGTCTTGCGGCTTCGTCCAATCTTCAATCATCAACCCTGGCACCCGCTCGAATTCTCGAACGTTGTTCGTCACGAAGATCAGTGTATTCCTGACGGCCTGTGCCGCAAGGAGCATGTCAATCGCGCCGATTGGTGTTCCCTGTGCTTCCAGATAGCTGCGGATCGCGCCATAGGTTCCTCCATCCCGATCGTCGAAGGGCAAAATGGTTAATGGCAAGAGAAAATAATCCAACGCCTCTTGATTTTGTGCAGGATACGCACTTTTCGCGACCCCATATTGGAGTTCAGCCACGGTGAGCGCGGACACCGCAATATCAGTGAATGTATGGCGGGTCAGATTCTGTAGCACATTCGGCGCTTTCTTCCTAATCAGCAATACACACGTGTTGGTGTCTAGCAGGTATTTCATTCAAACAAATCCTCACGTGGTTGGCTGGCGGGTTGATTGCGGTCCGTCAAAAAGTCATCTGAAAACATCGATAGGCTCTCAAGTAATGGTTGCCAGGAATCATATTCCGGAATCAGCACCACCGCATTGCCGATGCGTTTAACATAGACCTTCGTTCCGCGGAAACGATACTCTTTTGGCAGGCGAATGGCTTGACTTTGCCCATTCTGG
>JANLSE010000398.1:0-3036 GCA_031362265.1 Roseiflexaceae bacterium | reverse complement strand
TTCGGCTATGTTATACTCCAAGCAGTGATCGATTTTGTTCTGCAGGATATTAATGCTCATGGCCATTCGCCCAATAAAACCCGAAATCATGAGTCCAGTGGGCTATTGGCCACAGTTGTATGCTGCAATCGAAGCAGGTGCCGATGCGGTTTATTTTGGGTTGAAGCATTTTACGGCACGCGCCAAGGTTGGTTTTGCGCTTAGTGAACTCCCTGAAGTCATGCATACACTGCATTTGCGCGGTGTGAAGGGCTATGTAACCTTTAATACGCTTGTTTTCGATCACGAACTAGGCGAGGCTGCACGCTCGCTGGCAGCGATTGCCGAAACAGATGTTGATGCGATTATTGTACAGGATATCGGAATTGCGCGTTTTGCCCGCCGCCTTGCGCCTGATCTCGAGGTGCATGGCAGTACACAGATGAGCATTACCAGTGCTGAGGGTGTCCGCCTCGCGCAGCAATTAGGCGTCAGCCGAGTTGTGTTGGCACGTGAACTTTCGCTGGCCGATGTTCGGGCTATCCGTGCGGAGACGGATTGCGAACTGGAAATGTTTGTGCATGGCGCGCTCTGCGTTTCATACTCAGGGCAATGCTTTTCTTCCGAGGCGTGGGGTGGGCGCAGCGCCAATCGTGGCCAATGTGCGCAGGCATGCCGCTTGCCATATGAGTTGATTGTCGATCAGCAATTGCGGCCGCTTGGTGATGCACGTTACCTGCTTTCACCTGGCGATCTATTTGCGTTGCACCAAGTGCCTGAAATCATGCAGCTTGGCATTTCTGCACTCAAGATCGAGGGCCGTTATAAGAGCGAAGAATATGTTGCATTGACAACCCGTGCCTATCGTAAAGCTGTGGACGATGCATGGGCTGGGTTGCCACTCAGTGTTACGCGAACAGAAGAACTACAACTCGAGCAGGTCTATTCACGTGGCCTTGGGCCATTCTTCATCGCAGGTACGAATCATCAGACGGTAGTGAATGGCCGTGCGCCACGCCACCGCGGAGTATTGGCCGGGCGGGTCACACGTGTCTATCCCGATGGTGTGCAAGTGGCACCAGTAGAGACAATTGCTGAGGCGCCTCTCAAACCGGGTGATGGCGTTGTGTTTGATGCGGCCGATTGGCGTAGCCCAGAGGAACACGAGGAGGGCGGACGCATTTACGAGCTGTTTGCACTCGTTCGTGGTGAACAGGAACTACGCTTCGCAAATGGTGCGCTCGACACGACCCGTATTCGCGTTGGCGATCTTGTTTGGCGCTCGCATGATCCCGATCTCGATAAAGCAGCACGGCCTTACCTGAACCCATCTGCCCCAGTTCAGCGCCAACCAGTGCTGGCACATGTGCTTGCATATGAGGGCGAACCCCTTCAGATTACATGGTCATTGGTTCAGCAGCCAGCGGTCCAGGTCGAAACATATTCCGCCTCGCCGTTGGGTGAAGCGCAGAATCGAGCGGTTTCCACCGATTATTTGCGTGCGCAGCTTGGGCGACTTGGCGGAACTGTCTATGAGTTAGCTGGCCTCGATTTGGACATGCGCGGCCAGCCGTTTGTGCCAAGCTCCTTACTCAACCAACTACGGCGTGAGGCTGTGAGCCTGCTTACCGAGATTCAGGGCAACCCGCGTTCTGTGATAGTCCATGACCCCGAAACGACATTGGCCGACGAGTTGCGCGGGGCTGCATCTCGGATCGCGGTGACTCCTGGGATCGCAGCAGCTCCTGGGATCGCGGACTTCAGTCCGCCACCCGCCAGCCTACACGTCCTGGTGCGAACCCCAGAGCAACTGGAAGCGGCGATTGTGATGCGGCCAGCGAGTATCACCCTCGATTATCTGGAATTGTACGGGCTACGGCCAGCAGTCGAGCAGATATTGGCGGCTGGAATTGTTGCACGGGTTGCCAGCCCACGAGTACTCAAGCCAAGTGAGCAGCGGATTGTGCGCTTCTTACTCAAATTGGGTTGCCCGATTGTGGTTCGATCAGGCGGTTTGCTGCAGGCATTACAAGAAGAGCCTGAGTGCCCGGAACTGATTGGCGATTTTAGCTTGAATGCCGCCAATCTACTCGCAACAAATCTGCTCTTAAATATGGGCCTGCAACGTGTCACACCTACCCACGATCTGAATGCTGCCCAGATAGTTGGGTTAGCTGAGGGCGTTGGCGCAGCGCGGATTGAAGTGATCGCCTATCAACATCTGCCAGTGTTCCATACCGAACATTGTGTCTTCTGTCGTTTTCTTTCCGAAGGTACTAGCTATAAGGATTGTGGCCATCCATGTGAGCAGCATCGGGTAGCACTACGCGATCAGCATGGCCGTGAGCACCCAGTGATGGCTGATGTTGGCTGCCGCAATACCGTGTTTGGTGCTGAGGCACAAGAGGCGAGCGGATACCTTGATGAATGGCGCTTGGCTGGTATTCAACACTACCGGATCGAATTTGTGCATGAGCGCGCCGATGAGGTTACCCAGGTGTTGCGAGCATTCCAGACCGCCTTGGGAGGGCCGTTTCAAGGGCAAGAGCTTGGCAAACAACTGAAGCGCATCGCAGCGCATGGCACCACAACCGGCAGTTTGTTTGTTCCCGAAGGCTATCTGAGTATTCCGCTCATGCAATAGCCCTCACTTCTCCTCCCTCAATAAATATACTCAAGAGAGTAATACCCCACCTGTTACAGCGTCTCGGCTTCCACAACGAGACCTGTCGTGGTGGGGTATTGCCTTGTTTGGCGCACACCAGCACAGCAACACTGTGATACACCTGTTATCTTCACAATGAAAACATGTTAACCCAGCGGCTCTTGCAATCAATTTAGAGCCTGCTATACTACCACTATCAATAGTGATACACGATGTATTAGGACACAACACATTAGCACATGGCATATCAATGCTTAGTATCGCGACCTGGCTAGTAACACCGATTTTTCGAGGTGTGATGAGGGGTTTCCGTACCAAGCCGTGCGGCAAAAGCGGAGCCGATGGTTGTTCAAGAACAAACTGCACGATAAAACTAACGGATGCTTCGAAGC
>JANLSE010000319.1:0-24597 GCA_031362265.1 Roseiflexaceae bacterium | reverse complement strand
GTCGCTACGCCCACAGCGCAACCCAGCCGGAATTGGCGTCACTGGTGTAGCGCAAAATGATCCGCCGACAGATACAAACGGCTGGGCCTATAACACTCAGCGTAGCCGTTGGGAACGTGGAATCAGTTTTGGCAGTTGGGCAGGCGAAGCGATCCCAGCTCACTTGGGCCGCTTGCTCGCCTATGCATTACGTGATGATCAGGCCACACCAGCACAGCTCAACCTGATTCAGTATGCACTGAGTGTGCGCGGTATTACGAATACAAACCGCGGCGTTGCCCAAACCTGGGTTGGGCTGAATGGTCGTTGGGCAGTACCCGGCACCACCTATGGCCAATCCCTGCTGTCACTTGCACAACGCATTCGCGATGGTGGATAATCTTCAGATATTGCCATCGTTCTGGCATATAATAGCCAATCTATTAAGAACTGTTAGCCGAGAGCGCAATACTCTCGGCTCTGTTTTGTTCCAACGCTTGATCGTAAATCGTTCCACTCTCGCAACAAAGGCTCGCCTCTTACATCGAGAGGAAGGTAGTAGAATACAAACAGCTATTGGGCATATAGGAGGCAGTATGGTTCGCCAACATGGTGTCGTTCTCACATATGTTGAGCATCTCGATCAATTAGCAGATTGCGTACGACGTGGTGGCTACGACACAATCAAAGTTGTTACCGGCTGGGGAATCGGCACAAAAGGCGGCGGCTGGTCGCAAGCCAATATGCGGCGTGTCCTCAACATGGCCACGCATATTATTGTGCGCACTGTTGCTGGCGATCCAAGCGCTGGGCCGGCTGGCACACACGACTTCCCAGATCCAGATGCTGTTGAGCGCGAAATTGCGCCTTGGTATGCCATTCGCCAGGATATTATGATTGAGATTGGCAATGAGCCAAACGCGCGCTGGGATGGCGACGACAAATTCATCTGGCGTTGGGGCTATTTCTTAGATGCAGCAGTTGAGCGCTGCCGACACAAATTCCCAAATGCTACGCTCATGGCAGGCGGGCTGATGTATGGTAAGAATAACCCAAAGCACTTTTTGGAAATTCTGCAAGCGCCAATTGCAAAGTGTGACTGTATTGCGATCCATGCCTATGAGTTCTATGGCTTTGCACCAGGCGCGCCTGCCTATACACAGCAATTAAACGAGGCACTCACCCTTTGCGCACAGTTCTTCCCAAATCGTGATGTGTACCTTACAGAATATGGCATCAATGATCGCAAGATCGTCACAAACAATGAGCGCGGTCAGCGCTATGCAGCCCTTCTACATACTGAGCAACTATTACCTGCTCAGGTGCGCGGCGCAACCTACTACCATCTTGCATTACAGGGTGATGCCGATATGCAGGCATACCTGATTTATCCAGATGGCGATGAGGGTTACCGCAGTCTGTTCACATCATTTGGCACTCCAGAACCTTCGCCACCATTGCGCAAGATCAATCTGCCAGCGCCAATAACGTATGCGCCGCTCAGTGCCACTACAGCACTTCTCGCGCCGGCCTCCGGGCCAATTGAGCGTGCTGTGGCCTATATCAAAGCGAACCTGAAGCCAGGATCTGAGTACACAAATGATGTTGAAATCATTATGTCGTATTATTGGAAGTACGCCCCGCAGGTTGGGATCGATCCATTTCTTGCAGCGTGCCAGTGTATTTTTGAAACCAACTCACTCAATTCGCAGTGGGCAGCACGGCCCCACCGTAACCCGGCAGGGCTTGGAGTTCGTCAGAACGAAGGGCTTTCATTTACATCATGGGAACTTGGCGTACAGGCACATCTAGCGCATCTGCTGGCATTTGCACTCGCCGATAGTGATGCAAACCCGGCCCAACGAGCCATGTTTGCACACAACCCACGCCATACTACGATTGAAGCTGCACAGCGTGGTGTTGCCAAAACGGTCGCTGCCCTTGGCGGAGTCTGGTCGCCAAACCTGGAGTATGGCAAGAATTTGATCGTGCGGGCAAACCAAGTTCAAGTATTCACGACCCGCAACCCTTAGACCCACAGCCCATACAGGATGAAATTAAAGGATGAAATGCCACATCCCCGATCTGTAGCCATACGTATCAAGGCAATCATCGTTCATGAGTATCATATCCCCGAGGCGTCGATTCTATTCATGGTGGCATTCGTGGCATCGGCAGCACTCGGAGTTGTGCGGCAAATTCTCTTCAATGCGCAATTTGGTGCCGATAGTGAGGCGAGCGCCTTCTATGCAGCATTTCGGCTACCCGACACACTCACCAGCATCATTGCAGGCGGAACTCTTGTTGGGGCACTCATCCCTGTCCTGGCAGGTGTTGCGCGCGAGGAAGATCAGGCCGCCGAATGGCGGGCAGCATGCCTAGTGATGACGGTCTTCGGCGCACTGTTAACACTGGTTGTTGCGCTTGGGATCATATTTGCACCAATCTTTGTGCGTTCGGTTCTTACGCCTGGTTTCGATGGCCCGACTAGTGAATTGACGATCACGCTTACACGAATCATGCTGTTGCAGGCGGTTTTAAGTGTTATCGCGAATGTCATTATTGCTATGTTGAATGGCCGAAATCAGTTCACACTCACTGCACTCGCGATCGTTGTACACAATGTTGCGATGATTTCGGGGATTTTAGCTGCGCGAATAATCCCTGGGCTGGGAATCTTCGGCCCGACACTCGGAGTAGTGGCCGATGCATTATTACAGTTAGCGGTGCTCTGGGTTGGGCTGCGCGCAAATAATCTACGCATCCGTTTGATCTGGAATCTTGCCGATCGGCGCCTGCATGAGGTCGCCTACCTGCTCATCCCAAGCGGCCTCTCATCGGGTGTCAACTATGCTGGCACGATTGTTGACACCGCCTATGGCTCATTGGCGCGTGAGGCGGCGACGCTACCTGCGATTCAAAACGCATATCTCCTGATCGGGTTGCCGTTTCGGCTCTTAGGAAACGCAATTGGCCAGGCCATGTTTCCACACATTGCGCAGTATGCTGCCGCGCATGAATGGCAGAAACTCAACCGCACAATGCTGATAGCTCTGGGTGTGGCGTTAGGTCTTACCCTACCAGTTATGGTGGCATTCACCTGGTTGGGGCGTGATTTGATCCGATTCCTCTTTGAGCGTGGGCGATTCAGTGCCGATGCTGGCTCATTAACCTATGCGATTCTGCTGGCCTATACCTTTGGGCTACCTGCCTATATTGCAACTGATCTAATCGCACGTGGCCTAACTGCCTTGCGCGACACCCTAACACCGCTGTTGACAAATTGCGGCCAACTTGCTGGGCGAATCTGGCTGATCACGCTCCTGCTCGAACAACAAGGCGCAGTTGCCATTCCACTCGCGTTTGCAATTTCTTCAGCCGCGGAAACACTCGTTTTGGGGGTTGTGTTAGCATGTAAATTGCGTGTGAAAGCCACAGCGAATAGGCGCGGGTTTTGAACCACAGAGAACACTGAGACACAGAGATTGAAATACACATACAAGTTAACCCAAGCAATACTCGATAGCTAAGGCCAATACGAGAATAATGACAGCGGGGTAATATTCAATATGAACAGGATGATCGACCAGATTCAACTCAATTTTTTGGCCTATTTTCGGCTCTTCATTGGGTTGCCAAGCATTGTACATGAGGATAGCGATATCACCTGGTTTGCTAGCCGCAACCCGCCACCAGATAATCAGGTGCTGCGCACACAAATCACAAACACTGATGTTGAAGCACGTATCGACCATGTATTGGCTGATATTGGACAATATACCAACCAGATTGATTGGTTAGTATTCCCAAGTTGCCAACCTGCCGACCTTGGCGCGCGCTTGCTGGCACGTGGAATGCCATCCAGCCTTGGTGGAATCTGGATGTATGCGAACCTCAACAACCCCTTACAACACCCGCCGATCCCTGATGACATGCAAATCGAACTGGTACGAAACACACAGATGC
The DNA here is from genome assembly GCA_031362265.1 of Roseiflexaceae bacterium. GTDB lineage: Bacteria > Chloroflexota > Chloroflexia > Chloroflexales > Roseiflexaceae > JANLSE01. Next base: position 20,652 of record JANLSE010000319.1, on the reverse strand, counting down.
TTGCGATCTGGGCACGTGTCTCAAGCGAGGGTTTTGGGATTGATGCACAGGATTTCTATACTACCTATGCGCGCTATGAGCTTTCCTCAGAGGCGGATCTCTTACACTACATTGGCTTCCAGCACGGCCAAGCAGTAACATCCGGCACGCTCTTATTGGCGGGTGGCATCGCCGGACTCTATGATATCTCGACACCACCAGCATTGCGTGGGCATGGCTTTGGCACCGCCATGACTGTGACACTGATGGATGAGGCGCAGCGACGGGGCTATTCGCATGCCTGGCTATGGGCCTCGCAGATGGGTCAAAAGACATATAGCAATGTCGGGTTTATCACACAGGATTTTGGTGTTCGCGAATATCGTTGGATAAAATCCTAGGTGAGCGTGGAGCCGGGCACCCTTTGGGTGGAGCGTTGGAGCGCACAACCAGAAGCGTTGAATATTCACAGTTTCAACTACTTCCGGCTGTGCGATGTGGTTCATAACCGTGTGTTTATGCACACCATACGGTACAAGGTTCACACAACGATATTGACCAGCTTCCCCACTACAACAATCACGCGGCGGATTTGCTTCCCTTCAATCTCACGCTGAACACGCTCGTTACTCAATGCCCATGTGCGCAGTTCCTCTTCGTTTGCTTGGACAGGCACATTGATCTTACCGCGCACGCGACTATTGACCTGCAGCACAACCTCGATCTCATCCTCAATCAAGGCAGCCTCATCCCAGATTGGCCACCCCGCATCGTAGATCGTTCCCTCCCCGCCAAACCAGGAATACAATTCCTCGGCCAGATGTGGCGTAAAGGGTGCTAACAGGCGTGCATAGCACTGTGCGACGATCCCGAATACCGGGGTTGCTAGACCTGCATCGGTCCGGTAGCGGTACAAATCGTTCAACAATTCCATCATACTCGCAATGGCCGTATTGAAGCGAAACGCCTCGGTATCCTGAGTCACTTTCTTAATTGTCACATGCAACCGTCGATACAGATTACGTTCGCTGGGAGACATGCCATCGGTTGGTAAACGAGCGCCAGTCGCTGCATAGCGCGCTCCAGCATCAGCGATTGCTTCGGAATCTGGACGAAACAGCGCCACTAAGCGATTCAGGAAGCGTTGTGCACCAGCCACACCCTCATCGGTCCACTCCATGCTGTTCTCGGGTGGTGCAGCAAACAGCACAACTGTCCGCGCAACATCCGAACCATACTGGCGCACAAATGGCCCAACCGGCACACCATTGCCAGCACTCTTGCTCATTGTAACCGGGCCGCTAACGGCTTCCCATGTTGCGCCATCCTGCTCCAATGTATAGCCGTGCGGCTTTAAGGCAGTACGAGCTGCATCGATACTAACCGCCTCGGCGGGCAACTCAATCTTACGGCGCAATTCTTCTGGAAACTGCACAATACCTTCTGCAGGCGTTTCCAATGCGATTCGCACTCGCCGCTGAACCATACCCTGCGTGAATAGTGCCCGGAATGGCTCATCCGCCGGAACCAAGCCTTCGTCGTACAACACCTTCGTAATAAAACGTGCATACAGCAAATGCAGAATGGCGTGTTCGATTCCACCAATATACTGATCGACTGGCATCCATGTACCAGAGGACTCTTTCGAGAAGATTTCGCGATCGTTCTGTGCATCGGTAAAGCGCAGGAAATACCACGACGAGCAGACAAAGGTGTCCATAGTATCGGTGTCACGCCGGGCAGGCTCGCCAGTCTCTGGGTCAGCCACACTCACCCAATCTTCAGCGGCGGCTAAAGGGCTTCTCCCCCTCGGCAGGAAATCACTGATGTCGGGTAATACTACCGGCAGCTGATCATCGGGCACTGGCACAATCGTGCCATCGGCACGATGAATCATGGGGATCGGTGTGCCCCAATAGCGCTGGCGGCTGATCAACCAATCATGCAGGCGGTAGGTGATCGCTCCCTTACCGCGCCCCTGAGCTTCCAGCCAGGCAATCGCAGCCTTGACACTCTGGCCCTCACCCTTGCCGGCGGGAATACCATCTAGTGGCCCTGAGTTGACTAGCACCCCATCGCCGGTCCACCATTCAATCATGGTCGCACCATCCAGCTGCGCACCTTCAGGCTGCACCACAACGCGGATCTCCAGGCCAAACTGGCGCGCAAAGGCAAAATCGCGTTCATCATGGGCAGGAACAGCCATGATTGCGCCAGTTCCATAACCCATCAACACATAATCGGCAATCCAAATCGGGATCTGCTCACCATTCACTGGATTCGTTGCATAAGAACCAATAAAGACGCCGGTTTTCTCTTTCACAGTACTGGTGCGGTCGATCTCACTCTTCATCCGCGCGGCAGCCAGGCAAGCTGTGACATTAGCCTTATGCTCAGTTGCCGTCAGCGCTGCGACCAGCGGATGCTCTGGTGCCAACACCATGAATGTCGCCCCCCACAAGGTATCGGGACGAGTGGTAAAGACCGTCAGATCGCCTGCTGATGTCGAGAAATGCACCTCAGCACCTTCGCTCTTACCGATCCAGTTGCGCTGCATCGTCTTGACGCGCTCAGGCCATTCGGTCAGGGTATCCAGGTCGTTCAGCAAACGCTCGGCATAATCGGTGATCTTGAAGAACCACTGCTCCAGCTCACGCTTCTCGACAATCGCCCCTGAGCGCCAGGAACGGCCCGCACTATCGACCTGCTCATTGGCCAATACAGTTTGATCAACCGGATCCCAGTTCACCAGTGACTTCGCGCGATATGCCAGGCCCTTCTTATATAGCAACTGGAACAGCCACTGATTCCAGCGGTAGTAATCGGGGGCACAGGTAGTGACCTCACGCGTCCAGTCGTACATAATACCAGCGATACCCAACGACTTTTTGGATTCCGCGATGTTTGTGTAGGTCCATTCGCGCGGGTGGCGTTTGGCCTTGATTGCAGCATTTTCGGCAGGCAGGCCAAATGCATCCCAACCAAAGGGATGTAGCACATCATAGCCACGAATAGCGTAGTAGCGCGTCAGGACATCGCCGATCACATAGTTCTTCAGGTGGCCAACATGCAAATCGCCACTCGGGTAAGGGAACATCTCCAGAATATAGCGGCTGGGTGCGCCTGGGCGCCTTCCAGCGGTGAAGATCCCTTCGCGGGCCCAGAAATCGCGCCAGTGTGCCTCAATCGTCGGGTCAAAGCGATCCTGGCGTTTCTTGGTGGTTGTCTCAGTCATAATCTCACTCCATGTATAGCAACAAGCGGAACATTCTTACAAAACGGATGCTAGCAGGTACGCTCCCAGGGCTTGTATCAGCCATGGGAGCTAGGTAAGTTGTCGCCTGCGCTTCTGGATGAACATGGCACCTCCAACAGAGATCAAAAAACCCTCGCCCCGCGCTGGGGACGAAGGCATTGCTCCGTGGTACCACCCCGATTCAGGTGCATGTGGTGCACCCCTCGTTGTTGCGCGATAACGGGCGCTCCCGTGGCGGCTTACTCACGCATTGCGCTTCAGCGGCCCAGCACTTCGCGGGCGAGTTCGGCGCTCATTCAGCCTCGCACCACCCGGCTGATCTCTGAAAACGCGCTTACTACTCCCGGTCACGGCCTTAGATTTCCATAAAGTATACCACAACCGTTGAGGGTACTCAAATCGGGCACGCGATGTATTTTTGTGAGCATAGTACAACACAGCTCGTATGGTATACTTGCCAACATTCCAGTAGATACAGGAGGAAGCAGGTATGGCTACGACACAGGAACTCATTGCCACTGATCACGACTATATTTTGCAGGTTTACAGCCGGCCAGATTTTGTTATCGCGCGTGGCGAAGGCTGCTATTTATACGACACAGAAGGCCGCCGCTACCTCGATATGGTCGCTGGGATTGCGGTGAACGCACTTGGGTATAGCGACCCAGATGTGGCCGAGGCGATTCGCACTCATGCTGGCGGGTTGTTACATCTTTCGAACCTGTATCACAACACACAAGCTGCCAGCCTAGCCAAGCTGCTTGTCGAAAGCTGTGCCTCGGTCGACCGGGCATTTTTATGTAATAGTGGCACCGAAGCGATTGAAGGAGCTATTAAGTATAGCCGCCGTTATGCACTCGATACGCATGGCCCTGGTAAGCATGTGATTGTCGCCTTTACTGGTTCATTTCATGGACGTACGATCGGTGCAGTGTCAATCACCGGCCGTGAGAAGTATCGCCAGCCATTTGAACCAGTGATGCCAGGCGTACGCTTTGTTGAATATAACGACACAGCCGCCGCAGCTGAGGCTATTCGCGAAGATGTCTGTGCTGTGTTTATTGAGCCAATTCAAGGTGAGGGTGGCCTAAGTATCGCGAGTGCTGAATTTCTGGGTGTGCTGCGTGACCGCTGTGATGCTGTTGATGCACTACTCGTCTATGATGAAATTCAATGTGGAATGGGGCGCACTGGCTCACTCTGGGCACATCCCAGTAGTGCGCAGCCCGATATCATGACAGTAGCAAAGCCACTGGGTGGTGGGCTCCCAATCGGCGCAATCCTGATGCGCGAGAAAGTTGCGAGCACAATCCATCCAGGCGATCATGGATCGACGTTCGCCGGTGGGCCGTTTATCACCGCTGTCGCACAAACTGTCTTCAAAAAGATCGCTAATCCAGCGTTCCTTGAGCGCGTACGAACGGTGAGCGATTATCTGGATGAATCACTTGCCGATCTAGTAGCGAGCAACCAGCGCATTCTCGAATTACGTGGCCGCGGCTTAATGCGCGGGATTCAAATCGAAGGCTCCGCAGCAGCCGTGCGTGAAGCGGGCCATGAGAATGGCATCCTGATCGCGACCGCTGGCGATGATGTGCTACGACTGGTGCCTCCACTCGTTCTTACCAATGCGCATGTTGATGAAGCTATCGAGAAGCTCGCTCACATGCTGAAGTAGCACAAAGCATGAGGTATATCGCCATGAAACAACCCCGCCAACATTGGCTGGTGATTCTGATTGCACTGATTGGCATACTGCTCCCCAGCAGACATGCGCTTGCGGCCGATCTCCCTACCGGTTGGGAAATCCATCCGGTTGGTGATCTAAGCTTGGGATTACCAAATAGCTGGCAGAAGATTGCCCTTACCAAACCAGCTCTGCAATCCGCCACCGATGAGGTCAAGGATACCAACCCAGAGTTGGCGCGTATTTTACAGAATCTGATCGATAGTAATCAATATCAGATTCTTAAGTTCTTCGCGATCGAACCAGCTTCCAAACAGAACATCAATGTTGCGATTGTACCAGTAGGTGTGCGGCTCAAACCAAAGGATATTGTTGCAGTACTGGCCAAACAGATTATACAGAACCTCCCAAACGCGACATTGGTAGAGAGCAAATCGAACCTTGTGCTGAATGGCATGCCAGCAGCACGGGTTATTTATGATCTGCCAGTTAATCGTGCGGATGGTAAACCAGATGTACTACGCGGCTTCCAGTATTATCTACCAGTCGATACCAGCATCTATATTATTTCGATCACTGGCGATTCCTCAAGGGCCTTTAGAAGCCTGGTTGAACAGATCGCCGGGACAGTTCAACCACTCAGTAGTATCCCTGCCAGCGATGGCATTGCGGTCGTCAAGAGTACTGGCAACGTGCGTGCAGCACCATCCACAGCCGCGAAAATTATCGATAAGATCAGCGCCAAAGAGAAGCTAACCCTGATCGGCAAGAATAAAGCCGGAACATGGGTGAAGATAACAACGCCACGCGGCAAAACAGGCTGGTCATCAGTCAAGCTTCTAAATATCGATCCAGCCGTACTAAAGCAACTGAAGGTTGTACCCTAACAAGCTTTAGCGGGGCGAAAATACTGCATATAACGACGCAATGGCCGAGTAATAGCGCTTGAAAAAGCCTACTCGACCATTGTGTCGTTATGATTCTATATTCTATCCACTGGCATTTGGAAGCTTCTGAAGCATACATACCCAATTACAGAGCTTGGTGAACCAGTTGTCCACCACAGATAGTAAGTACAGCGCTTAGATCCTTGACCTGATCTATGTGTAATACTGCAATATCGTCTGAGAGTACAACAAGATCGGCTAGCATCCCTTCACACAGTTGACCCTTGACCGTTTCTTGGTGTTCCGCAAAGGCAGCATCACGCGTATAGGCAGCCAGTGTATCGCCAAGCTCTTGTGCTTCGTTCGGCTGACCCGCTGCCCATGGTTTGCGTGCCAATGCGGCGTGCATACTCATAAAGGGATTTTGGGTCACCACAGGCCAATCACTTCCAAAGACAAGCGGCACTCCAGCGGCACGTAGCGTCTGCCATGGGAAGGAGCGCGCCCAGGCTGCTGCACCAACGCGTTCGGCCCAAACCGAGCCAGGCGCAGATATCGCAGCGTGGAGCGGTTGCATTGAGGCAGTGATACCCAATTCTTTGAAGCGTGGCAGATCAGCCAGATTCAACACTTCGATATGCTCAATCCGGTGGCGCAGATCGCGGCGGCCATTGATGCGCTGTGCGTATGTATAGCCATCGAGCGTGCGGCGCACAGCACCATCGCCAATCGCATGAACTGTCACCTGCAGCCCAAGCCGATCCGCCTCGGTTACCAGGCGCGTAAACTGCTCAGCACTGAAAATCGCTACTCCACTATTGCCGGGACTATCGACGTAATCCGCGAGCATGAGCGCTGTATAGGACTCAATCACGCCATCCATAAAACACTTCACACGCTTACTGCGCACCATGGTTGTCTGGGCATCCTGCATCACAATCGCCTCAGAAAGCGCCTCAAGTGGCATCTCAGGTGTGGCGAGGAATGGGATCGAAACGCGCAGTGTCAGCTCGCCACGCGCTTCAAGCCCAGTGTAGAGTGCCATCTGCCTGGCATCGCCATCCATGTTATGGATACTGGTAATTCCATAACGGGCGGCGCGCGCCAACCCCTTGCGGATCAGTGTGCGTGTCTCAGCCTCGCTCTGCTTGGGAACAAGCGCTGTAACCTGCTGATAAGCGCCTGGTTCACGCAATTCACCGGTGGCAAGGCCATCTGCACCGATCACGATCTCATTTCCAGGGGCGCAGGTACCACCATGCAGAAGGCCAGCCAATTCCAGCGCTTTAGTATTGGCCCAACCAGTATGAATATCGAACGAAATCACAATTAATGGCCGATCAGCAATGATCATATCAAGATGCTGGCGGGTCAGCGCCGCATGGCCAGGGAGTAGATTGTAGGGAAGCCCATGGCCCACAAGCCACGGTTTATCGGGATGAGCTGCTGCATATGCATGCACAATCGCCATCATTTCGGCATATGAACTAACCCCATCGAAGAGCATATCGTCAAGTTGAACCGATCCCCATAATAGATGAAAATGCGAATCGATGATTCCTGGCATGAGTGTTCGACCACCAGCATTGATGAGCTGTGTGTGCGGCCCACGCAATGCGGCTAGATCGATATTGCTGCCAACGCCAATAATCCGATCACCGATAATCGCCACCGATTCGGCCTGCGGTTGGGCCGGATCCATGGTCAGCGCATGGGCATTGATGATAAGCAGATCAGCATACATTCAAGAACTCCTTCGTTTTACGAACAGCCAGGTAGTATTTGATTCCTAAGGTTCGCAGCTCCTTTACGTCGTAGAAATCGCCTAAAGCATGAACGCAAAGACGCAAAGGGCTTATTTGTTCTTTGGTTCTCGGTTCTTGGTTCTTACAGTTCCGCGGTTCTGCTATACTACCCAAACTTACCTGCCATCAGTATTCATAAGGCTAGACTATGCTGCATCTCTTATCGGCAACCGAACTCGCACAGCGCCTCCGCACTCGCCAGGTTTCGGCGGTCGAAGTGCTGCACGATCATCTGACGCAGATCGAGCGCACCAATCCACAGGTTAACGCTATTGTGACACTGGTGGCAGATGCAGCACTGGCACAAGCGCAAGCAGCGGACGACGCTCTGGCTCGTGGCGAAACGCTTGGCGCACTGCATGGCCTGCCGGTGGCGCACAAAGATACCACACTCACCAAGGGTATTCGCACCACATTCGGCTCACCACTGTTTCGCGATCATATTCCCGATCAGAATAGCCTGATTGTTGAACGAATGCAACAGGCTGGCGCAATCACCTTGGGCAAAACCAACACCCCTGAATTTGGGGCTGGCTCACAGACCTTCAACCCGGTATTTGGGGCAACCCACAACCCCTACGATCTGACAAAAACCTGTGGTGGCAGCTCAGGTGGCGCGGCGGTGGCACTAGCGTGTGGCATGATTGCGCTTGCCGATGGCAGCGATATGGGTGGGTCGCTGCGGAATCCAGCTGGATACTGCAATGTCATTGGGTTCCGGCCCTCGCCGGGGCGTGTGCCGATCTGGCCAAATGAGAACAATAATTGGCAATCGCTCTCGGTCGAAGGGCCAATGGCACGCAATACTCAGGATGTGGCGTTGCTTCTGAGTGCCATCGCCGGGCCAGATGACCGCGTGCCGAATAGTATTGGCGACCCTGGTTCGATCTTTACCCGCAGCCTCAACCGCGAGTTTAAGGGTGTGCGTGTAGCATGGAGCCCGACACTAGGGGGATTGCAGGTCGACCCTCGCACTCTTGCGGTGCTCGAATCGCAGCGCAGCATATTCGAGCAACTGGGATGCAATGTGGAAGAGGCAACCCCCGATTTCTCGGGTGCCGATGAAGCCTTCAAAACTTTACGGGCTTGGTCATTCGCAATGAGTATGGCCGATAACCTGGCACAACATCGCGATCAACTCAAGGACACGATTATCTGGAATACCGAGGCTGGATTGAAACTAAGTGGTACTGATGTAGCGCTGGCATTCAAACAAATCACCCAACTCTTTGCACGCATGTATGCCTTTATGCAGAAATATGAATACATCATCTGCCCTGTCAGCCAGATTCCACCATTCGATATTAACCAGCCATATGTTACCGAAATCAATGGCGAGCAACAACTGACCTATATCGATTGGATGCGTTCATGCTATTACATTTCAGCTACCGGCCACCCAGCAATCTCGGTTCCAGGTGGATTCACCTCAGAAGGATTACCAGTCGGCATCCAAATCGTCGGGCGCTATCGCGATGAAATGGCCGTGCTCCAGCTTGCCCATGCATTTGAACAGGCCACTGGATGGGGACAACAGCGACCAAGTGTGGCAAAGTAACAGAGCGATAGGGATCCAGGAGAGCGTGATATACTAAAACAATGTGCAGTCTGTGCAACGCAGCACTTGAGGACGAACTCGCAAAGCTACGTGGTGAAGCATCAGAATAGGAATAGCCCATGGAGTATGGTGAAAAGCTGGCAGAGGGCAAAACCAAAATCATTTATGCCTACCCGAGTGACCCAGCATTAGCGATTGTTGTCCATAAAGATGGCATCACCGCCGGTGATGGTGTACGCCGTAATACGATTCCTGGCAAGGGTACGCTGAGTGGCCGCACAACAGCGAATGTTTTTGATCTGCTCGGCCAAGCTGGCATTACAACACATTATGTCGAATCACCCGAATCAACCGTTATGGTTGTGCAGCGTTGTCAGATGATCCCCCTGGAGGTGGTGATGCGACGGATAGCGACAGGCTCATACCCGCGCCGCCATCCAGAGGTTGTGGAAGGAACACGCTTCGATCCACCACTCATCGAGTTCTTCCTCAAGGACGATGCCCGCCACGATCCACAGGTTACCCCAGATGAGATTATCGAACTAGCGATTGCAACAGCCGAGGATGTCGCGCATATGTCCGCCGAAGGGCTGCGCGTCTTCTCCGCCTTAGAGCAAGCTTGGGCTGCCCAAGATGTAACGCTGGTTGATCTCAAAATCGAATTTGGCAGGCCGTTGGGCGCAACCCAACCGCAGCAATTGATTGTCGCCGATGTGATCGATAACGACTCATGGAGAATCTGGCCGGGCGGTGAGAAGGCACGCATGCTCGACAAGCAGGTCTACCGCAATATGGCCGAAGTCACCGATGCTGGCCTACGCGATATTGAGCAGCGTTATACGACAGTCGCTGAGATGACAGGCAAATGGAAGGGGTAGAGCGATCGAACGCAAGAGCGCAAGAACGGCATGTGGCTGTTTTGGCATTTGCGCTATGCGCTATGCGCTATTTGGTCTCCGTGTCTCCTATACACGGCAGTATGGTTCCATAGTTCCGCTAATTCGGCGAGGGTGGCAGAGGTTCGTAGTCGTTTCCGACAATCAGATCTTGCTCCGCGAAGCGTGCGAAGCGGAAGGGTTCAATCGGCGCTGTCTCAGAAGCACCATGGACTACCAGTTCAGCAATACAGGCACCTATCGCCGGAGCTTTCTTAAAGCCGCTACCGCTCATACCAACAGCTAAGAGCAGCCCTTCGATTGGGCTTGGCCCTAAGATTGCGCAACGATCTGGGGTAACATCGAGCGGCCCGCCCTGTTTGCGAATAAAGCGTGAACCTTTAAAGCCTGTCAAACGCCCGCTAATCGCCATGCGAGCACGCCCTGGCACCTCAAAATCGTACGTTCCAAGCCCCTCATCGAAACTTGCCAGATCGCGGCTAAGCCCGCTGATCCCAACCAACGTCAGATTCTCACCATCGGGGCGTGCATAATAACCACGCGCACGATCGATAATGGTTAGGTGTCCTTTTGGCCCAGTTGGCAACTCAGGAGCGCGCTGTAACATCGCGATTTGGCTCAGAACAGGGCGAATCGGCAGTTCAATACCAAATGGTTGGAGTAACGCGCACGACCAGCCACCATTCGCCAGAATGACAATTGGCGCACTGATCGGGCCATCCTTCGTTTCAACACCAACCACACGCCCATCCTGGATCCGGAGCCCACTCACAGCTACTTTTTCGTGGAGTCGTACTCCTAAGCGCCGTGCTGCTTCGGCCAGTGAATAGACTGTTGCGAGCGGATCGGCATAACCACTCTCTGGCTCATAGGCGGCAATTTCGCCCTCTTGAAGCATTAACTTTGGCTGTAGTGCAGATACTTCTTGGGTATCGAGCAGCGATGTATTCACTTGCGCATGTTCGCGCAACATCGCCACATTCTCACACAATCGCTCAACATCTGCACTACCAACGATTTGCAAAAAACCAGTATTGACAAACCCGCAGTTGCCGCCTACCAAATCGCGCCATTGTTCAAACCAACGCAACCCAGCCAACGCCAAGCGAGCTTCATGCACATTTGTGTAGTGCGTGCGAACCAATGCCCCAGATTGCCCAGTGGCTTGGGCGCCTAACCAGCCACGATCAAGCACTAAAACATCGCGCAATCCTAGCCGCGCCAGATGAAAGGCAATGCTGACACCTATTACCCCACCACCAACTACAACTACTTCTGCGCTATGTTGCATAGCTCCCTCATGGCAGAACACCAATGAGCATATGCTATCATACTTGTGTTTCATTTAAAAGCGGGAATAAACATGACAGATACAATATCCCAAATCGCTGCTAGCCGGATTGTTGCGATTGTTCGGCTGGAGAACTATGACCGCGCGGTAGAGGTTTCCCGTGCACTACTGGCTGGTGGTATCACGTCGGTAGAGTTTACCCTTACTGGTAGTGGCGCTCATGAAGCAATTAGCGCATGTCGTGCTGCCCTTGGCGCTCAGATGCTGATTGGTGTAGGAACTGTACTCGATAAGCGGGCGGCGAATAGCTCAATTGCGGCTGGAGCGCAATTTGTGGTCACGCCAACCCTACGCCCGGAGGTTATTCTGGCATGCCGCTCACATGGCATCCCAGTGCTATGTGGCGCATTCACGCCAACCGAGGCACTGACCGCCCATGAGCTTGGCGCCGATATGGTCAAGATCTTCCCAGCGCGTGCACTTGGCCCAGCCTACATCCGTGACCTTCTGGCACCCTTACCGTTCCTGAAGCTCGTGCCCACCGGTGGGATCGGGCCAGAAAACGCGCGTGCCTACCTTGATGCTGGTGCCGCCGCAGTTGGCATGGGTGGCAACCTTGTCGCCGCCCGTAATGTCGCAACTAGCGATTGGGATGCGATAACCGCAGTTGCACGAGCATGTGTCCAAGCAATCGGCCACACACCAAGTTAATAGCAGCCTTGGCACAGAGCCAAAGAGTATATACCTAAACGAAAGCAATTCACTGCCAGCATGGCCTTGTCTATGGTAAGATACAAGCTCACACAACGGGTGTTGGTTAGAAAGACTATCGTGCGTAGCAAGTGCGCACATTGAGGAATAGTAATGAGCGATCCAAACAACTTCAACCAGATGATCATTGAGGAATTTCGCGCCAATAGTGGCAAGGTCGGCGGCCATTTTGCTGGTGCGAATATGCTACTGCTACACACAACCGGTGCCAAAAGCGGCCAGCAACGCATCAACCCGCTGGTATACACAACCGATGGGGATGCCCTGGTGATTATTGCCTCCAAAGCGGGTGCACCCACCAACCCAGATTGGTTCTACAATCTTGTGGCGAACCCAATTGTCACTATTGAGCGCGGTACCGAGCGGTTTCAGGCACGTGCGACGGTTCCTGCAGAGCCAGAGCGCACCCGCCTATTCGATCAAATGGCAGCACAACGGCCAGGGTTCGCCGATTACCAGCGCAACACGACCCGCCAGATCCCCGTGGTTGTATTAGAGAAAATTGGCTAAGGCGTATTCGCCCGTACTGGTATGGAGGTTCTATGTCACAATCAATTGAACTGACATCTGAATACATTCGTGAATTTGTACTGGCCGGGCATGGTAATTTTGAGCGGGTACAGGAGATGCTTGCAGCTACTCCCGCCCTGTTAAATGCCGCATACGAATGGAAGGAGAACGACCGTGAAACGGCGCTCCAAGGCGCGGCTCACGTTGGGAATACCGCCATTGCCGAGTATTTATTAGCCAAAGGTGCGCCCCTCGAAATTTGCACAGCCGCTATGCTGGGCCAACATGATGCTGTCAGGAAGTTTGTGGCAGATAACCCACAACAAATTAATGCTACAGGTGCACATGGGATCGCGCTTGTGACTCACGCTGCCCTCAGTGGTAATGTCGCGCTTGTGCAATGGTTGATTGAACATGGCGCACACGGTGGAATATCAGCGGCCCTGCATAATGCGGTCAATAAGGGCCATACTGAACTCACACGCTGGCTGTTAGAACATACAGAACCAGACCTGGGTTGGACAAACTTCCAAGATAAAACTGCCTTAACAATCGCTACAGAACGCGGATGGGAAGATCTCGCGGAGATCTTGCGTGCTCATGGAGCAACTACATAGCAACGGCGTTGTGAGGGCACCCTTGGTCAAATTATGTTCAGCTGATCTGTCAGATCGACCATGCCGCTGATATATGTATCTTTGCATCTTTGCGTCTTTGCGTTGAAATGGCCTTCTCCCAGATGTATCGTGTAAGAACGGAGAACGTTATGTGGTACCCCTCGCCGATTTGCCGCTTGACATCTCTCCGTATGGCGTATATGATTACGCCCGATATGATTACATTTACTGACAGCCTGGCAATGTTGCGTCGTCCGCGTCGTCGTCCGAGCTCTGGCTCGGGGGGCGGAATACGTGTGTCCGGCGAATGCCTGGTTCGCTAACACATCGACACCGCAGATATTCCCCTGAGCCTTATGAGGTTCGGGGGCTTTTTTATGCCATCAGCAGAGGAGCGTAATAGAATGGTGAATGTTGGGATCTATGGTGTCACTGGGTATGCCGGGTACGAGCTGCTACGCTGGTTAAAGCGCCACCCACAGGCAAACGTGACCTTCACAACATCCGAATCGCAGGCTGGCAAGCAACTCGCCGAAGTCTTTCCTGGTTCACTCGATGCCCGGCTGGTCTCACAAGAAGATGCACCACTCGGCGATGTTGAGTTGGTCTTTCTGGCACTTCCGCATGGTGCAGCTGCACAAGCCGCACGCCGCGCCCTCGATGCTGGCGTGCGAGTGGTCGATCTTTCCGCCGACTTTCGGCTGACAACACCCGAATCGTACAAGCAATGGTACCACCACGAACATCCAGCCCCCGAATTGCTACCTGCACCCTATGGCATCCCTGAACTGAATCGTGCAGTATTGCCTGGCGCCCGGCTGGTGGCGACACCTGGCTGCTACCCAACAAGTGCATTATTAGGGATCGCTCCCATTCTGCGGGCAGGGCTACTGAGCGACCCAACAATTATTATCGATGCAAAATCGGGGGTCTCAGGCGCGGGCCGCCCACCAAAGCAGAATACCTCGTTCGTTGAGGTGAACGAAAGCCTCTCGGCCTATAATATTGGCCGCGTACATCGCCATGTTGGCGAGATGGAACAAGAAGCTGCACGGCTGGCAACTGGCCCAGCACCACAGATCATCTTCACACCCCATCTGGTTCCCACAAACCGTGGCATGCTGAGTACCATCTATCTGCGAATCCCTGAAACACTTAGCGAGGCCGAAGCTCGCGCACTCTATAACGAAATGTATACCAATGAGCCGTTTGTACGCATACTTCCCGCTGGCCAACTCGCGGCCATGGTACATACATCACATACCAACCAGTGCGCAATTTCGCTTACACTCGCCAAGCCGGGGCTGCTGATCGTGCTCTCCAGTATCGACAACCTTGTCAAGGGTGCAGCGGGCCAGGCAATTCAAAATATGAATGTCGTGCTTGGGATGGAAGAAGGATTGGGGTTGATATAAGCGCAAAGCATTGAAGCCGGGTACCCTCTGGGTGTAGCATTGAAGCGCCTGCCTTACAATCGCACTTATGCTCCAATGCTCCAATGTTTCGATGCTTCAATGTTCAAGGAAAACACATGCCAACATTAGTCATAAAAATTGGTGGAAATGAACTTGATGACCCACAGTTCGTGGCGGCTCTGGCGCAATCGCTGGCAGCCCTGCGGCCTGTACCAGTCGTGGTTCATGGTGGCGGTAAAGAAATTGGGATCGTCCAGAAAGCATTAGGCGGAGAACCACGCTTCATCGAGGGGTTGCGGGTCACCGATGAATATGCGCTTCAAGCCGCCGAGATGGTGTTATGTGGTCTCGTCAATACCCGCCTTGTGGTTGCACTCGCCAATGCAGGTGCCGATGCACAAGGCATTTCGGGGGTTGATCGGGGGCTGATCCGCGTTGAGCAACAACTGCATCCAGCTGGTGATCTTGGGCGCGTTGGGCGGCCAGTTGCGATACGCGCTGCCGTGTTACAGCATCTGCTTGCCGAGCATGTCATTCCAGTTATCGCACCGGTTTCACTTGGGCCACAGGGTGCATATAACGTCAACGCCGATGAGGCTGCCGGGGCAATCGCGGTAGCACTCGGTGACGCCGAAGTTGTATTTGTTACAAATGTCGCCGGAGTATTAGTAGATGGTGCTGTGGTGCCGCACCTCAGTGCCAGCCAGGTTCAAGAACTCATCGCTATTGGCACCATCAGCGGCGGGATGATCCCGAAAGTACGTTCTGCATTAGCAGCGCTGGATGCAGGCGTTCATACGGCCCGTATCACTAATCTTGCTGGGCTAGGTGTGCTAGCAGCAGGAACTGTCATAAGCATGTGAAGCATTGAAGCATTGAAGCATTGAAGCATTGAAGCATTGAAGCGGAAAGCACAGAGCGTTGAAGTGTCATTCCATCGTTACATCGTTCCAATGCTCCAATGTTTCAATGCTTCATTGCTCCGTGGTTCTATCATCATAAGGAGCAACCGTGGCAACATTCGTTAGCGAGCAGGATATCATCATCACCGAGCAATCGGAGGTTATTGTACGTTCGGCCGCAGAATCCGACATTACTGCAATCGTCGCAATTGTGGCCGAGAACGCTCGCCAGGGGCATTTGTTGCCGCGTACCGCGGAAAATATACGTGCAAGCCTAGCGTCCTGGCTAGTGGCCGAGGTAGGTGGCAATGTAGTTGGAATTGGCTCACTCCTGGTTATGAACCCAGTCCTCGCTGAGGTACGCTCACTGGCGGTATTGCCGCAATATCGCGCGTTTGGGGTTGGCGCAGCAATCGTGAAAGGTATTGTTGCTGAGGCCGATCGTCAGGGCTTCCCGACGGTCTTTGCACTCACGCGTGCAGTCGGGTTCTTCCTCAAACTAGGCTTTACTATCACCGATAAGGAACGTTTCCCAGAGAAAGTCTGGCGTGATTGCGCCATTTGCCCACTCCAGCATGCATGCGATGAAACCGCAGTTGTATTGGAGCTATGATCGCAAATCATGAATCTGGTGGATAAATGGTGGATAAAATCGGTGGATAAAATCGGTGGATGCTGAATGTGTGAAAACAGGTGCTACAATACAACCATAGAACCACTACACTTGGAACCCTTAACCCTTACATGGAGCCCTGCGTAATGCCCGAACAAATTCCCGCACTCCTAGCGCTCGAAGATGGCACAACCTGGCCTGGTATTGCATTTGGTGCAATTGGTGAGCGCAGCGGCGAGATCGTATTTAATACTGCAATGACGGGCTATCAGGAGGTACTGACTGACCCTTCCTATTTTGGCCAAATTGTAGTGATGACCGCCCCACATATTGGAAATACTGGCGTTAATGCTGAAGATGAAGAGAGCCATAAGCCATGGCTCTCTGGTTTTGTGGTACGCGCCGCTAGCCCACGCGTTAGCAACTGGCGCTCAACCGAACCACTCGATGGCTATCTGAAACGCCATCAGATCGTTGGAATCAGTGGCCTCGATACCCGTGCACTAGTACGCCACATCCGTGAACAAGGTGCCATGCGCGCGGTGATCTCATCACAGGATCTGGATGCCGAACGCCTTATAGCCATAGCACGTTCAGCACCCTCGATGGATGGACTCGATCTCGTTCCACATGTCACCTGTTCAGAGCCATACCACTGGAGTGAAGGGAACCCTGGTGAATGGGGGCAGGATCACAAAACGAACCATACCGATATACTACGCGAGTCTGCGTCCATACATAGAACACCAGAAACTGAGAGCCAATTGTCAGCGCAGCAGTTCCATGTTGTGGCGTATGATTATGGTATTAAGCGTAATATCCTCCGGCTCCTGGCTGAACATGGTTGTCATGTAACGGTCGTTCCAGCCACAACCTCAGCCGCCGAGGTATTGTCGCTCAACCCAGATGGGATTTTTCTCTCAAATGGCCCTGGTGATCCGGCAGCAGTGACTTATGCAGCATCGGCAGTACGTGAGTTACTTGGCAAGAAACCGCTCTTTGGTATTTGCCTTGGGCATCAGATATTGGGCCTGGCACTAGGTGGAACCACCTATAAACTACGCTTCGGTCACCATGGTGGTAATCAACCGGTGCGCTTCAGTGATACTGGGCGCGTTGAGATTTCCAGCCATAATCATGGGTTTGCCGTGCGAGCCGATTCATTGCCGAATGATGTGGAAGTGACCCATGTCAATCTGAATGACCAATGTGTCGAAGGATTGCGCGCACCACATCTGAAAGCATTTAGTGTACAGTATCATCCCGAAGCAGCACCCGGCCCGCATGATGCAGCCTATCTGTTTCGTGAATTTGTGCAGATGATGGCAAACGACAGCCAATAGCTACGTAACCATCGGTCATTCATCTGCTGGTATGAGGTTTGGAGATGTCCAGGTACCAAGAGTTGCGATCGTATTATGATCGATCAAATCAGGAGCGGGCCATGCTTGTGCGTCAGGAATGTCTCGCGGTACTTGAGCCGATCATTGCCAATCTGGTGGTATTATCCGCCGTTGGCGATGAACAGCTTCAGCAGGTGTTTGGTGCACGCTGCGTTGATTTGGTCGAAATCGCACTTGAAACGTCTTACAATCTACGGCGGATAGCCGAATCGATCTCACCCAACGGCACTTCCATCGCCAATGATGAAGCTATGCGTGATCTACGGCACGATTTACGCGGGCCTGTTGGGACATTACGTAACGCTATCCAAATGCTTTTGCGTCGCACCCTACGCCCTGAAGATCCGCTCGTTCAGCTTGCCACCACTATTGGTGCGGCTGCCGAGGAGATGCGCGATATTGTTGAGGCGCTCACCGAGGATGTTGAGCGAGATTAAGAGAGCAGGAGTTCCATGCCCCGACGTACTGATATCCACACCATTCTGGTGATTGGGTCTGGCCCGATTGTGATTGGCCAGGCTTGTGAATTCGATTATTCTGGCGTTCAAGCCTGTAAAGCATTACGCCGCGAAGGCTACCGGGTGGTATTGGTTAATTCAAACCCGGCCACAATCATGACCGATCCACAATTTGCGGATGCGACCTACATCGAACCACTAACGGTTGAGGTGATTGAGCAGATCATTGCGCGCGAGAAGCCCGATGCTATCTTGCCAACGGTAGGTGGCCAAACAGCGCTCAATATGGCAATGAAAATCCATGCCGCCGGGTTGCTTGAGCGTTATGGAGTTCAACTGATCGGCGCGTCACCTGATGCGATCGATCTGGCTGAGGAACGCCAGCGCTTCAAGGATGCCATGCTCAAAGCTGGGCTGGGCGTCCCAATTGGCGATACTGTCACGACCGTGGATCAAGCGCTAACCGCAGCTGCCCAAATTGGCTACCCAGTGCTTGTGCGGCCTTCCTTTACATTGGGTGGCTCAGGCGGCGGAATCGCCACCAATGAGGATGAACTGCGCGATGTGGCCGATCGTGGCCTACGTGCTTCGCCCGTTACTCAAGTACTTATTGAGCAATCTGTGTTAGGCTGGAAGGAATATGAGCTTGAGGTCATGCGTGATCGTGCCGACAATTTTGTGGTGGTCTGCTCGATCGAAAACCTTGACCCAATGGGTGTACATACTGGCGACTCTATCACGGTAGCACCAGCAATGACACTCACCGATCGTGAGTTACAACGGCTGCGCGAGATCGCCAAAATTGTCATTCGCACGGTTGGCGTCGAGACTGGTGGTTCGAATATTCAATTTGCGATCAACCCCGTTGACGGGCGTGTGGTAGTGATCGAGATGAACCCACGCGTCAGCCGCTCCTCTGCATTAGCAAGCAAAGCAACAGGCTTCCCAATTGCGAAGATCGCCGCCTTACTAGCGGTCGGCTATACACTTGATGAAATCCCCAACGATATCACCAAAGTCACACCAGCCTCATTTGAGCCAAGCCTCGATTATGTGGTTGTCAAGATCCCGCGTTGGGCATTCGAGAAATTCCCAGGTGTCGACACAACCCTTGGCCCACAAATGAAGAGTGTTGGCGAGGTGATGGCAATTGGCACAACCTTCAATGAAGCATTTCAGAAAGCGTTACGTGGTTTGGAGACCGGTCTGGTGGGTTTTGGTTGCAAACGCAATACACGCCCAGCGGAACAGAGCTTAGCTGAGAGTGCCGAACTGCTTGCGGCGTTACGCATCGCAAACCCAGCACGGATCAATATTGCTGCTGACGCGCTACGTGCTGGGCTGACAATTGAGCAAATCTGCGATGCCAGTGCCTATGATCCATGGTTTGTTGAGCAAATGGCCGAGATCATTGCAATTGAGGCCGATCTCGCCAAGCACTCACTCGCCAGCCTGCCACGCAATCTACTCTACGAGGCCAAGCAGAATGGCTTCTCGGATGCCCAGATCGCCTGTCTGCTCCAGGATTCGGCCAGCGCGGGTCAGGATGCAATGGTCGCCGATCCAGACGCAGCGGTCGCCAGTCAGGGATCGCGCACTGAAGTCCGCCCCACCCTAACCCCAACAGAACTCGATATCCGCGCTCATCGCAAATCCCTAGGTATCATCCCAGTCTATCATCGCATCGATACTTGTGCTGCCGAATTTGAGGCCCACACACCATACTTGTATAGCACCTATGCCAGCGCCGATGAATCTGAGGTGACCGACAAACCGAAAGTGATGATCCTAGGCGGTGGACCTAACCGAATCGGCCAGGGGCTTGAGTTCGATTTCTGCTGTGTCCACGCCTGCATGGCCCTTCATGATGAGGGTTATGAAACGATTATGGTCAACTGTAACCCAGAGACCGTCTCGACCGATTATGACACAAGTGATCGATTGTACTTCGAGCCATTGACACTTGAGGATGTGCTGAATATATGGGAAAACGAGAATAGGGGCATACAAAGACAAGGAGACAAGGAGACAAGCAGACAAGGTGATGAGACACGTAGTCTGACTCCTGTTCTTGTTCAATTTGGTGGACAGACGCCACTGAACCTAGCGCGCGGGCTAGAAGCCGCCGGGGTTCCGATCTGGGGTACATCCCCCGATGCGATCGACCTCGCAGAAGATCGTGGGCGCTTTGGCGAACTGCTTTCCAAACTAGAGATTGCCCAACCTGAGAGTGGCATGGCAGCAGATCTCTCATCTGCACGGCGTATCGCCCAGCGTATTGGCTACCCGGTGCTGGTACGGCCCTCGTATGTCCTGGGTGGGCGAGCGATGGCAATCGCCTATGATGATACTCAGTTGGCACAGTATATCTTTGACGCAACCGCAATTAGCGCAGGTGCGCCTGTGTTGATCGATCGCTACCTGGAAGATGCATTTGAGGTCGATGTCGATGCCATTGGTGATGGCGAACGAGTAGTGATTGGTGGAATCATGGAACATGTTGAGGAAGCTGGTGTCCACTCCGGCGACTCAGCAATGGTATTGCCACCTTATAAAGTCAGCGCCTATCACCTGCAGATTATTCGTGAAGAAACGATTCGGATT
>JANLSE010000316.1:0-6842 GCA_031362265.1 Roseiflexaceae bacterium | reverse complement strand
TCTGCGGAAATGGCTGTGTTGCCAATATGCTCCCAGCAATCGCGGCACCACCAACGCCAAGTACACCACCCAAGCCAGCCTGAACCCCAAAAAAGGTACCCCAGCGCCGCCCAGGAATGATGCGCGCAATCAGATCTTGCCAGGGCAGCCCTGAAAAGCCCGCCCCAAAGGTATGAATCGCAAATAACACAAAGAAGGCCGCCAAGAGGAGGGAAGGCGCTGTTGTCGGCGCGTAAAACAACAAGAGACCGAGCACCAATAGCGGCAGACGCTCAGCCAAGGTATACAATAAGAGCAATGGCTTACGGCGTGGCAAACTCGCCATATAGGGGGCAAGAAACAAGCCCGGTAAGAACCAACCCGTCTGCGCGAGCATCGGAATCAAACCCTGCATCCAGCGCTCACCCGAAAGACGCTCAACAAACAATGGTAGCACAGTGTAGCGCGAGACCATTGCCAGCGCGAGATAAAATGTCCCACCATCAAGCACATTCACCACAAAATTGTGAGTTGCATGACGCTCAATAATCTGTTCCGCCTTTGCGACATCCATTCGTTGCTCCTCTAACGATTGTATGCCAGTGTAACAGATTTTTGGCCACGGCTATTCTGATGGCCAGCACTACGCTAGCGTTCTACATATTAGGATGCTTACCGCAGAATTGTTTCAAATAGGGCATCATAACGCGCAGCCTGCTGCTCCCAGCGAAACGCTTCCGCAATGGTGCGTGGGTCAAACACAGCATGCGCAGGGAAAGCTCCCAGCATTCGCATAAGTTTCTGCACCAAATCATCAGGGGAATTGTAGAGGCAAGCGGCATGTGCGGTGGAAGGAATCAGCTCAGGGTAGCTCAGTTTACTTGGCAAGAGCGGTATACACCCAGCATACATCGCCTCTAGTACAGCAATGCCAAAAAATTCTTGGATGGCAGTACTAATCACAATATCCGCTTTACGTAGCAGCGCACGGTAGGCAGCTGGATCGCTCGCATAGCCCCACCACTGACAGTATGGCGCAGCCCATTCACGTGCCGCAGCAAAATTTGGTTCCGCCGGATCGATATGTTCACCAGCTACGATTAATGAAAACGCGACACCACGCTCCACCAACTGCTTCAGTGCCCAGAAAAAGAGCTCAGGGTTCTTGTCATATTCCCAGCGGCTATTCCATAGAATAGTTGGGAGTGTCGTTACGCGTGGTGGGCTTGGCGCATCACGATCAAATGCGGCCAGATCGAGCCCAGGATGCAGCACATGCGCCTTTGGGGGAAGCGATTGAAGCAGTGCGATTTCATGATAATCGTGGAATCTACCAGGCAACTCAGGCAACCCACGAAGCAATACATCGCGATGAAAGGCCGAATTAAATAGCAATACATCAGCAGCCAGCATGGCGGTATAGTTGATCCAGGGGAAACTTAAATCACGCTTGCGTCCAGGGGGTAATGGGTAGGTCAGTTGGTTCTCGTGCATATAGAGCGCAACTGGCGTATGCGGCACAATAGCACGCGTCAGGCCTAGAAACGTCGCCAGGTCAAGCATATCGGTCGCGACAATCAGATCGGCACTCGCAAGCTCTGGGCGTTCATGCAACATGCGTGCAAACGTCACAGCCGCGCCGCGCATACGCCAACGCCAGCCGCCATCGATTGGTAGCGTTAGCAGCGTGACATGATGGCGGCTGTGGCGCGCATACCCTTGCGCCACAGCCGCATGTGATCCACCATGAAAAGCATCAAGCCAGAGAATATTCATATGAACACAACAAAAACTTACCACAGAGGCACAGAGGCCGAACGAGAGCAAATAGGTATCCTGCTGCCAGAATCTCAGTGCCCTCTGTGGTGAATTCTTCTGACCCTACTTGCCCGCGCTCCAATTTGCAATAATACACGTCCCGCCATTTTGGGTAGCATTCACCTGCCCGCCAGCACGGCTTGGCGAAGAGAAGTTGCCAGTAATCGTGTACTGAATGCTAGGATCTGTTCCAATCGCCGGGTTGGTCGGCGAACCAGAGGTTGCAAAGTTCGTGTCATTGATCTTTACATTCGGGTATGTCTCAAATGCGCATGATGGCCCATCGATCGAGATACGGTAGATCGCATTAGCGCGGATCTCCATACGGAAGCGCCCAGTGAAATCCTGATCTCCAGCCGTCTTACCAGTAATAGTTCCCGACCACTGCCCATCGTAGGGGCCTACCAATGGGGTCGGTACCGGTGTTGGGGCGCTGAAATTGACCGCCTTGAAGTTGACATACACAACCTCACCAGGCGTGCCCGTCAAGCGTATACGTACTTGATGCGCGCCTTGATCCGCTCCACTTGTATCAACCCCACCAGCCCGATAGACAACCACACCCCATTCACCGGCCTCCAGTCCACACACTCCAAAGAAGCCAGTCCGGTAGTTATATGTTACTCGGCTCAGTGCCCCAGCTTTATCGATCCCAACCAGAAAATCGGAGAAGAGGCTATCATCGGCACTCTTGACACTTCCCTGGATGCATGAGCCACCATTACCCTCACCTGCGTCAATCGTTCCAACCGAAGCACTCCCACGAAACTCACTGCCGCCGCCCTGCGCCAGAACAGCTGCTTTGCCAGTTGGAGCGGTTGGAACAGTTGGCAGGGCACTTGGCCGTGGTGTTGCAGTTGGCCGTGGAGTATTGGTTGGCGCATTCGGGTCACGTGTTGCAGTTGGCACACGAGTATTTGTCGAAGCTGGAACATCTGTAGGCGGTACAATCGTCTCAGTCGGAGTCAATGCAAGAATCGCGGCTGTCTGAGCAATCGCAGTCTGTTCGACAAAACTGGCCGAAGCAATCGTAGCCTCCGCAATTGCGGTACGAGTTGAATCAACCGCATTAATTGCATCAAGAATAACCTGTGTCTGTGTAGCCACTGCCGCAGCGGTAGCTGTTTGCTCGCCAAGCACCTCAGTCCGCGCCAAAGCCACAGCATCAATCGTTGCGCTTGGCTCTCCAACAACCACATTGGGTACGGCGGAAGCAGCCACTGTCGGCGTGATGCCACCACCGTCACCGCCTCGCAAAGCACCAGTAGCCACCAGCACACCCAGAACAACCGCAATAAGGGCACCACCAATCGCGGGTATGACCCAAGCTGGACGTTTGTTGGGTGCGAGTTGCTTTGTTGCAGGCGCACCTGTTATCGTTGTGGTGCTAGCGATCTGGCCTGCGATTGTTGGTAAATCTGCAGGAGCAGTACGCGCTGCCTGTGCTGCAATTGGCTCAGTCGCTCTTGCAATTGTTGCGCCGGTTTCAGCTGTTTGGGTTACCTGTGCCGCCCGTGCCGCATCAATCGTTGGTTGATCCAGGAAACGAATGGTTGCTGTGCTCCCAGCACGGCCAGCATCACGCAACATACGGCGAAACTCAACAGCATTAGCAGGACGTTGATCTGGTTTCTGGGCCATCGCCTGATAGAGCAACGCTGCCAGTGCCTGCGGTACCTCGGGGTTCAGTTGGCTGGCTGGCTGAAGCGGATCCGGCTCCTCGTTGATACGTGCAGCTGCGCGGGTTAACGCATCCGGTGGCGGTGTGCCAGTGAGCAAATGATGGAGTGTGGCCGCCAATGCATAGAGATCCGAGCGAACACTCGTACCAGTGCCCTGGATCTGCTCAAGGGGTGCATAGTGCGGGGTGTAACCGTAGATGCTGCCAGTCGTCGCTGCCTGGGTTGTCTGGATCGAGGTTGAACCCTTAGCAAGGCCAAAATCGAGCAGAACAATCTCGCCACGCTCGGTCAGCTTCATATTCTGGGGTTTAATGTCGCGATGGATGATCGGCGGGTTATAGCTATGCAGATATTCGAGTGCATCGAGCAGCCGATCACCCCAGGAGAGTACATCCGCAACTCCGAATGGCTCACCGCGCTTGAGCAGAAGCGCACCCAGATCCTCACCTGAGATAAATTCCATCACCAAGAAGGTGCCGTTATCTTCACTGAAATGATCAATCACTTTGGGGAGAGCTGGATGGCGCATTCCGGCCAATAATTGGGCCTCGCGCTCAAATGCTCGCGCAGCTTGATCATTCACGACCAACATCTGCTTCAGTGCAACGGTATTGCGTAAGCGAGTATCAATCGCTTTATAGACCGCACCCATCCCGCCACGCCCAATCTGGCTGACAATCTGGTAGCGACCTTGAAAAATAGTATTTATTGGAAGCACAGCAGCGATCCTTATCGTACAACCGAAGTATCAGCGATGGGTGATCAGATGCCGGAATGCTCAACGACAGATGACAGGATGCGTCTTGAACAACACAGTACTAAACGCGATGAACAGCATTATTCTACCAAACAACAGGCTACCATATCGGCCTCTACATCAATGGAGCATCACTCCACCTTGCTTATAGCATACTCTATTCTAAGGCATTTGCCTACCCTTACGGGCCAACAATTGCAATTGGCACAGGCATAAAGAGCAGCACAAATACCAATAATCCAACAACTGCAAGCACTACATGCCCTGCCCTCAAATCACTAATATCATTTAATGGTGCTGGATGGCGTGGTCCAATCATCAGTGCCATCACACCCCAGAACAACCATGTTTGTGAAACGGTGACACCAAGCGCAAAGCACAGCGCTATCACACCATAGGCCAGATAATCGGCGCGCCGCCCTAGGAGCGCATAGGCGGCATGGCCACCATCAAGCTGCCCAACCGGTAGCAAATTCATCATGGTAATCAGCAATCCAATCCAGGCACCCCAAGCAACATCATTCAGTTGAACATCCAATCCACCGCCTGGCAGGAATGTACCAAATACCAGGTACTTCAGCCCAGCGTACAGGATTGAATTGCCTTCCTGTAGGTAGCCTCCTGCGGGAGGTGGCCCAACGGTAGAAGTTGATAACCCATAGATCAGGATTGGAATAGCAAACACAAGCCCGGCGAATGGCCCAGCAAGGCCGATCTCAAGTATCGTGCGCCGATCCTGCATTGGCTCGCGTTGCACAATAACTGCGCCTAATGTGCCAGTAATACTGAGTGGCGGTGGCAGCGGGATAAAATATGGTAGGCTAACAGGCGCACCACGCAACCGCCCAACAATGTAGTGGCCCATCTCATGTGCTGTCAGAATGCCGAGCAGGGTGAGCGCAAAGGGTAGCCCAGCCAATATACCAGCTGGATTCTGAAATACATCGACCCCACGGTATTCGGCACCTGCCATAAGGGCAGTAATAATTGTAAGCAGAAAAAGAACACCTGGTACAAGCAACTGCTGCTGTGTAGCCTTGACTACGACGGGCAATGCCTGAAGGATATCATCATCGGCAATACGTGTCAGAAATGGCGTAAATCCCAGTGGTTCAAGCTGTGCCCGAATTGATGGGTATGCAACCTCGGCAAGTACCAATAGCCGCCCATGGAGTCGCAATGCCCCATGTTCATCCCATTCGTAACGGATAATCTCATACAATCCCGCAAGCGCCTCGCGCACACGACTGGTGACCATCAGGCGATCATCAGGTATAGGCATGTCCAAGATGGAATTCTCCTTAACATTGAAGCCGGGTACCCTCTGGGTGTAGCATCGAAACATCGGAGCATTGAAGCATCGAAACATCGGAGCCGGGTGCCCTCTGGGCGAAGCATTGAAGCAAGAACACGAGTGTTATTGGCAAGTCAGTCGCTTCATTGTTTCATTGCTTCAATGTTTCATTGCTTCGATATCCTGTAATAACACTCGCACCGCTTCTGCAAGCTGCGGATCGCGGCCACGAACTGGGTCGCCAAGTGGGAGCACAACATCATAGTCAACTGGCCGCCCCGTACCCTCAAGATCTTCACCTTCAAGGGTAGTAACCCGTAAGCGTGGCAAACGCACATGTGCACCATCGATCAGATACTTGGGTGATGTCCAGATCACTGCTCCACCGGTTGGCCGCCCAACAATCTTACCAATTCCTAGCCGCCGGTAGGCTTCTGAGAAAATCTCAGCATTCGAATAGCTTTTCTCATTGGTCACAAGCACGGTTGGCCTATTCAGCACCCGATTACCGGATACATGCGCAGAATCAACCGCTGTATGGCCGCGTAGGGTACTGTATGTTGTGTTTCGGCGTCCAAGCAGATCCAGAAAGAATGTTGCGGTATGCCCACCACCATTAAAACGGACATCAATGACTAATCCACGCTTACCATACGCCTCAGTATCAACATCAACTAAAAAGCGTTGGTAGGCAGCAAAGCTCATTTCTGGAATATGAACATAGCCAAGCTGGCCAGCACTAGCGTTATGGACAATCACCTCATTCGCCTGCACCCAGGCGCGGTATTGTAGTTCCTGATATGCATTGCTCCCCAACGGACGTACGATTACTTCGCGCTGCTCCTGGCCAGCTGGGCCAGCCACAGTCAAGCGTACCCGCCGCCCTGCGGTACGATGCAAGGCTTCATCCAGGCTATAGTTGGCGCTCAGAAGCTTACCCTCAATTCCCAAAAGCTCAATACCAACTACAATTCCCGCAACAGCAGCCGGGCCGTCTGGTAGAACTGAACTCGCAATGAGGCGCCCTGAGTCCGCCTGAAGTGTGGGATCAAAGCTCAACCCGAGGTAACCATCGCGATCTGCACGTTGGCCATTGTAGCCAAACCCCATGTGGGAGGTGCGTAATTCACCCATCAGCAGGTTGAGTAAAAGAAACAGATCACCATTATACTGCGCGCCAGCAATCAGTGGCGCGTATTGTGTACGCAGCGCTTCCCAATCTTGGCCGCCAAATGTCAGATCGCGATGGTTACCTCGGGTTGAGCTTTGATCCCACACTTCAGGCGGACTCAGGGCGCCTCATTGCGAGTTC
>JANLSE010000258.1:0-1809 GCA_031362265.1 Roseiflexaceae bacterium | reverse complement strand
GATCCGAGCCTTCATCCCAGCTTTTGAGTGGGATGACTCGGTCAGCTACCTTTTCATAGTATGGAGTGCCTTTGATAGCATACGCCACGGTTGTCAGCAATTTATCGGGCAGTGCGGATGTGAGGTGCGAGACAGTCTCTTCAATATCTTCAATCTTTTCACCATCATAGCCAAGCATGATAAAGGTGCCAGCCTCGATACCATAGCGCTGGAGCAGCCGAATCATTTCGCGCATACGCTCAGCATTCGTGCGGCGCTTCATTGCCTCGAGCATACGCTGCGAGCCGCTTTCGGCACCCACCCAGATACGGTAGCAACCCATCTCGGCGAGTGTCTTGACGACCTCCTCATTCAGGCGATCCTCACGTGAAATTGTCTCGAATGGTGCTTTGATCCCGCGGCGTTTCAGTTCTGCAGCATAGTTAAATAACCAGCGATGATGGATCGTAAATACATCATCGGCATACCAGACGATCTCTGGCTTGTAGGTGTTAAGAATCAGCTCAACCTCATCGACCACATTTTCGGGAGTACGGCGGCGATGGGTATTCCCATAGACCGAATGGCTACACCATGTACAGGTATATGGGCATCCACGTGCGGTGATCAGTGAGACTGAACCCGTGCCATGGTGCGTTCGCCAGGTATCCACATAGCGTGGAATATCGATTGCCGCACGATCTGGGAAGGGCTGTGCGGTGAGATCGGCAATCTGTGCGCGTGGCAAGGTACGAACCATTTTGCCATCATCTTCGCGGTAGATAATGCCATTAATATGGTTCATGTTTTGTGGGCCGGAACGCGCCAAGTGTGGCAGCAGTTCCTCTAGTGTCAGTTCACCCTCACCAACAACAATCACATCTGCGCCACGCTTTAGGTATTCATCGGCATGGTTTACTGGCTCAGGGCCGCCAAGCACAACTGTGGCTCCATGCTCTTTGGCAGCAGCGATCATCTTCACCACATTGCGGCGTGTCATCAGGTTGGTGTAGATTCCAACAACAGGTGGCCGCTCGCGTGCAACAAAATCACGAAATTCGCTTGGGTTGCGGAATGTCGAGTCGAAGACCTGTACATTGAACCCGGCGCGTTTCAGATGCGAAGAAATATACAGAACG
The DNA here is from genome assembly GCA_031362265.1 of Roseiflexaceae bacterium. Classification (GTDB taxonomy): domain Bacteria; phylum Chloroflexota; class Chloroflexia; order Chloroflexales; family Roseiflexaceae; genus JANLSE01. Next base: position 691 of record JANLSE010000258.1, on the reverse strand, counting down.
CCGAGCGGCGGGTAAGGCTTCATGACCTGCAACTCGTGTGGATCATCGTATAAGTGATAACCGTGGGTTAGTACTATATCCATTCTTGTACTCCTTTATATTGAGCATTGGAGCATTGAAGCATTGAAGCATTGAAACAGGAACACAATCGTTATTGGTGAGACAGGCGCTACTGGCTTCATTGCTTCATTGCTTCATTGCTTTGCTCTCATTCCCCTTGTGGTGTTGGTGTTGCGGCAGCTTCTGCCGAGAGCGCGCCTCCAATGGCGGCTAGGCCAGCATGTGGCACCTGTTCTAAACGCTTTAGTTTCATTCGCTCGATTGGTAATAAGAGTGTATTCTTGACGATAGTGGCTACGAGCAAGAGCGGTGATCGGCGGCGTGTGGGTGTTTTCCCCATTAACGCACGTAATGCCTGGCGTGCGCGGAACTCACGGTGGAGTGTCACATGTAATTGGCGGTAGAAGCCAGTAGCATATGGCCCGTTGTAAAGCATTGCGAGGTCATTTGAGTCTTGCCAGTTCTGTTTGTTGCCCAGCTCGGATTTGACCCGCTCATAGAACTTGGTGCCTGGCAACGGATATGAAACCGACATGCCAATATCATCTGGGGCACAATCCCGTACCATTTGGAGCGTGCTCTCAATATCCGCGCGCGTCTCTCCAGGGTACCCAAACTGCAGGAAGAAGCC
>JANLSE010000207.1:0-7341 GCA_031362265.1 Roseiflexaceae bacterium | reverse complement strand
ACCACCGTACACCCGCGTTCTTCGGCCTTATACTCAATAAAGGATTTCAGTTGGGCAAACGACCAACCGTGGATACGGCGGCTCGTTTCGGTCTTTCGTCTGACCTTGGTATGCTTGCGAATGTTGGTCAGTTTCTCGATCACAATCGTACTTCCTGGTGCTACCCCCCGCACAATCTGTTTACTCAGTACATGGTCGCAATCGCGCCGAAAACGGGATTGTTTGCTCCGCACCTTGCGCAGATGTCGAGCCGCAGACTTCGATCCTGCTTTCTGCTTGCGCTGCAAGGCACGTTTCAGGTGAAACAATCGGCCTTCAATCGCCTTCCAGGCGCGCTTGCCCAGGAAGTCATTATTCGAGGTAACAGCCGGTCGCACGATGCCCAGGTCAACACCCGTTACCTGTGCGACAGGTGCAATCGCAGGAGCGGGGACACTCACCACGATGTGCAGCCACCAGGAGCCATGGCGAAACAGCAGATCGGCGGTGTCGGTTGGATAGCCCGCCCACTTCGCGCTGTATTCAGGAATCGTGAAGCGGATGGTCTGACGTTCACCAACCAGCGATAGGCGTACCGTGCAACTCTCCCAGTCGACTTTGTACGTATGCACGTTATAGCGCGGCGGGCAGGAGTCCGAGTGCGGCATATGTACCTTGGTGTCGAGCTTCTTTCGCAGTTCAAACGCACTCTTGACCGCTTCGGCAGCCTTGGCACGAGCGGTATTGATCAGGTTGCTATTCAAATCGGGCAGCTCGGCACGCACCGGATAGTAGGCCAGATAGTGCAGCTTCGTGGCATTCCTGATGCCCGCATCCCATCCGAACTGGACAAACCGATTGAACGCCAGCGTAAACAGGCGGCTTGTCTCCGTCAGAGACTCCGCTTGCGCGTGGGAGGGGTTCAGTTGTAGCCGTATTGTTCGTTGCATGGGGTTGATTAGAACATACAACGAAACATTTTGCAAGAACGTCTGTTTCTTGCGGCTCCCAATCGACCGTACACGCCGTTCGTTTCGCCGTACCCCACGGCGGATATGATCCTATACCCGCCGATGCACCCGACTCCCAAAGCGCAGCCATGCCACAGCACCCTGTTCATCACGAATAAACTCTGCACGAGTATCTTTATAGGGTGGGTCTAGTGCCAGCACCCGATCTTCCGCTGTAAAAGCGAGCCGCACTGGCGGTGGCATTGCTGATGGTGGTGATGAGACATCTGGGAAGCCACCCTGTGGGATTGCTTGCACCCATAGTTCATCGCCCTTAATCGCAAGCTCAAGGTGATTCAGTGCTGCGCGATAGGAGCCAGTATAGGCGGCAAGCGTATCGGCGGACATCGTTCGAAAGACGGGTGGAGCAGCCTTGACGCCCAAAAATGCGTCGAGAGCCCAGTTCACCAATTCGAGATTATGAATACTACCGCGATCACTATTTGTGAGCAGCGCAATCGCAAATTTCCGCTCGGGAACCAGCGTCAACTGCGCCATCTGGCCATAGGTCGCACCACCATGTTGAATAAGCTGAACTCCGCCAATTGTACGTAACATCCAGGTAACTCCGATCTGATCGGCGGCATTGCCCGCTTCGGCCTGCACTACCTGCATTGGGGCGATCCCAGCATCGGGGCTAAGATGTCGTTCGGCATACCGCAACAACTGCGTAACGCTGGTTGAGATCGAGCCAACCGCACTACTTGAGCGTGGGATCGGCCATGGCCGCAACACCTCAGGGCCTCCAGCTGTCGAACGGTGCCCAACCGCGAATCGATAGGTCATCACTTCCCAGGGCATGAAGAACGCCCGATCCATGCCAAATGGTTTCAGAACCAGATCGGTAATCGCCTGCTCTACAGGTTGCCCGGTAACAACCTCAAGTACACGTGCCGCTAACCCAAAGCCAGAATTGCAGTACGACCAAAGTGTGCCGAATGGTGCGAACTGTTCCAGATCTGCCATCCGGCGTACATAGAGTTCCAGCGCATCAGTGCCCCAACCAGTATCGAGAAAGAAATCACCCACAAAGCCACTCATATGCGTCAGCAGATGGCGCGTTGTGATCTGTGCGGCAGTATTGGCATCGCGCAATTGCAGATCGGGAAGGTAGTGTCGTACTGGCACATCCAGATCCAGGCGGCCCTGTTCTACCAGGCGCATGGCAGCTGTACCAGTAATTGTCTTTGTAATTGAGCCAATCTGAAAGAGCGTGTTGGAATCGACGGCCATTGGATGATCGACATTTGTGATACCCAGGCCATCCACAAGAACTTGGCCATCAAAGATCACCCCAAATGCGACACCCGGAATGGCGAGGCGTTCCATTGTTGCGCGCACCTGTTCGCGCATGGCGTTGAATGGTTCACTCATTGGTTGTCTCCTCTAGCTCGGCGGCAACATCGGCCATTGTTCGGAAGCGTACACTACAGGCGCGCCCATGGTCAACAAACTGTTCAAGCATGGCCATGCGGCTGCCGCGCCCTATCACCTGCGGATGCATCAACACCGTCAGAATCCCATGCTCAACATGCTCGTCCATCCAATCCAGTTCAGCATTCCAGATTTCCAATACCTTACTTGGTGCAGATGTGCCATTGCGATATGGGCTAAAATTGAACTGGAAATGCACCCAGTCATCGAACTCATAGCTGGTTGGCAATTCCCAGAGCTTTGCCAGGCGCCCATGCACCAATGGCATATCGCGGGTTACCTGATCACCGATTCGTGGCCGATATGGGCGGTAATCATCGCCTTTATAGCTTGAATCATAGCGAAAACCATACTCCTCAAGCAGTTCAAGGGTGCGCTCTGAGTGATCGCCAGGCGCACGGTAGCCAACCGGCCGAACGCCAATCGCTTGGAGTGCCGCCAGCGCACGTTCCATATCCTGGCGCTCCTCAGCACTATTCTGCTCACTTGGGGCAACATGTGAATATGAGTGGTGGGCGATCTCATGGCCAGCATCCCGAATCGCGATTGTCGCCTCAGGGTACGATTCAATCGTATGGCCGGGAATGAAAAAGGTTGCTAGAATCTCTTGTTGCCGCAAGAAATCTAACAGACGTGGCACCCCAACCCGCGCCCCATACTCACCGCGCTGCAACATGTTTGGCGATGTCTGATCGTAACTAAACCAGACAGATAGTGCATCAAAATCAAAGGAAAGGCAGACCGTACTGTTCGGCATGGAGCGCCTCCTTAGGCCTCATATCGATGGCTATGATAATCGATTCTATTCGTTATGTAGTTCTCTAGGTGCGGCTTAGGGCTGCCATTCGCGCTCCAATGGTTCCGAGTGCCACATTTTAGATGTTATGCAATATATATTTTTCTCCGGGAGCTAAAATATGTAGACGCTCGGGGTGGCGAAGGCGTGGGATGGCTTTGCTGGGGTCAGCGTTGCACCAATCGTGATCCGGCCCGTAGAAGGTTGCGAAATGGTATGGGATCATATCTGCGTGCGCCAGGACATTCGCCAGGCCTATTGAGAAATCCAGGCCAAAATGCGAGGCGTTATCGCTGAAATCTATAAACAGCAAATCAATATCCTTCATCTCGAGATGCTCATTCATCAGGAGTGAATCCCCCGGTATCCATAGTACCCCATCCTGTGTCTTGATTTTGTATCCGCAGCAATCCTCAGGTTTGAAATAACGCTCAAAGTCAGTCCTAAATAGCTGATGCGGATGGAAAGCTGGCGTCAGTGTAATCTCGAGGTTCCCTATCCAAAACGTTTCGCCCGCTGTATGGCTGAAACTGCGTCCCTCCGATAATCCCAGTTTGCCAAGTTCCTGTATCACGTCGGGAGTTCCATGAAACTGGGCCTTTGTACGCATCAGTTCTTTCGCAGTTATTGGCCCTAGATGATCATTATCAGTATGCGTATAGAGGACAGCATCCAATTTTTCGACCTGTTTCGCCATAATCGGTGGCGCAGTCATCAGCAGTTCTGAGGTCTCACCAATGGCAGGATCGTCAGAAATAATCGATAATACTGGATCGATCATGATAGTACATCCATGGCTGTTGACAAGTACACCGGCCGCGCTCAGCCAATAAACTGCGGTTTCTCCGCCATCTTCAAAATAGTTCGGCGGCAGTTGAATCGTTTCAGGGGCCTGTGCCTGATACTTCTCGAATGTTGCAAATTTCAGCGGCATATGCTTCTCCCGTTATGCATGCGAACCAGCGCGTCCTGGCGTCATCGAAACATCTTGATACTCTGCCTCGTCTGCTCGGAGTATACCCTATAATCAGGTGTGTATAGATGCATCAGATTGGGGAATAGCATATGAATCAGGCGTCAATGTTCGCATTACTGGCGGCGGTTGTTGGAACGGTTGGCTATCATCTTGTGCAGCGGCAAGTTCCTGCAACGGCAAACCCTGCGCTTGTGCTTACACTTGTGTATCTGGTTGGGGCGATCGTATGTGGCCTCTTTGTCGTTACGCTCTTCCCTATTCGTAGTACTGAAACACTTCAGATCAGCGGCACCGTTTTTGCACTCGGCGCCGCTGTTGTGCTGATCGAGGGTGGCTTTCTTAGCATGTATCGGACTGGCTGGAGTGTAGGCACTGGCGCGCTGATTGTGAATGTATTGGCCACAGTGCTCTTGCTTGGCATTGCGATTGTGGTATTTGGCGAACGCCCAACGGCCTTCCAGATCATTGGTGGCGCTGTCTGTCTGATTGGACTCGCGATTATGAATTTCCAGAGCTGGGCAGCATGAATCTTGACAGCGCCACGTCCTGCTCCTATGATCCGCGTTGTGTTGCCATATAGTGGAGTATAGCAATGATTGCCGATATCCTGATCACAGGTGGCCGGGTTGTGGATGGCTCTGGTAACCCGTGGAGCTATGCGGATGTTGTGATTGTGGGCGATCGGATTGCAGCACTACTTCCGCCTGGCCAGTTTGCCGCGAGTCAGGCACGCGAAGTAGTGGATGCGCATGGCCTGGTTGTTTGCCCTGGGTTTATCGACATCCAAAGCCATTCGATCCTACCCTTGATGATCGATGGTCGATCAGTTTCCAAAATCACACAGGGTGTCACCACTGAGATCATGGGTGAAGCATGGACACCTGCACCCTTCGGCGGGCTGATCCATGATCCAATGGCGAATGCACTCTTTGTGCTCGATCTCTCCAGTTGGGCCGAACGAATGCGCAGTTGGATGCGTTTTGGTGATTGGCTCGCTGCAATGATCGAGCATGGCGTGTCGCCCAATATTGGCTCATTCCTCGGCGGTGGTACACTTCGCCAATATGCATGCGGAATGCGTATGGGTCGCGCTACTGAAACAGAATTAGCTACCATGCGCCAGGTTATGGCGCAGGCAATGGAAGATGGCGCTTTCGGGGTTTCCTATGCGCTGATCTATCCACCCGATTCGTTTGTGGAGACCGACGAACTGATTGAGGTGTGCCGTATCGTTGCCGCTCATCATGGAATCTATATTACGCATGTGCGCTCCGAAGCCGAACAGCTTGTCGAAGCGATCGAAGAAGCGATCCAGATCGGGCGCGAGGCAGCCATCCCGGTTGAGATCTATCATCTCAAAGCCGCCGGGCGACCAAATTGGGGCTTAATGCCAGCTGCGATTCGCACAATTGAGGCAGCTCGCGCCGAAGGTATCGATATCACCGCCGATATGTACCCCTACGCAGCCTCTGGAACCGGCCTGACGTCCGTTTTGCCACCATGGGCCGATGCCGATGGGCAGCTGTATCAAAACCTGAGCAACCCAACCATGCGCGAAAAGATTCGTGCTGAGATCCTACAGCCCGCTGGCGATTGGGAAGCGATGGGGCATAATACTGGCCCTGAGGGCATCATGCCAATTGGCTTCCATCGGCCAGAAAACCAGCAATATATTGGCATGCGTCTCGCAGAGATCGCAACCATGCGCGGGCAACATTGGGTCGATGCCGTACTGGATCTGCTCGCGTCCGAGGGGCAACGCATCAGCACCATCTATTTCTCGATGGATGCAGGCAATGTACGTATGCAGTTGAGTCTGCCCTGGATCAAGATCTCAACCGATGCTGGCGGCCACGATCCAGCATGGGCTACCGCCCAAGGCCCGGTACACCCGCGTGCGTATGGCACCTACCCACGCGTGCTGGGCAAGTATGTGCGCGAGGAACAAGCACTGACCCTTGAGGATGCCATTCGCAAGATGTCCTGGGCGGTTGCAGAGCGGCTTGGCCTACGTGACCGTGGTCTACTGCAGGCGGGCAACTATGCCGACGTTGTGATCTTCGATCCAACAACGATTGCCGATCTGGCGACATTCGAGCAATCGCATGTGCTCTCGACAGGGATACGCGATGTGTGGGTGAATGGGGTGCGTGTGCTCGCAAATGGTGAGCATACCGGCGCAAAACCTGGCCATAGGGTTGGCGGGCCGCGCTGGCAGAAGCGCACAATGAACAGCCCACTATAATCGCTCTGATTCAAACCAAATCAACTCAAACAAACGCATCGCCCACAAGAAACCATTCAATACAACCATATACAGACACAGGACGCAAGGCTTACAGATTTGGCGTCCTGTGTCTTTGCATAGTGACCAAGTTCGTCTATTCACTTACCTAAGGCAGGTCGACACTACATAGCCTATTCTTTAACAATTAGTATGCCGAATACTATCGATGAACGTTGACTTATATTGGGGCACAGAAAGTTTATCGACATGTTAGCTATAAGGCCACATCGATTCTGAACCATAACGGTTTCTTCTTTAGTGAGATCAAGTCGACCTCGACTAAAGGAGGAGTTTGTGAACAAAAATAGGGTCTGGATTTTTATTGCATTGGGGCTTTTGCTTGCCGTAGGTGCAGGCGTGCTGGTATTCTTTATCCTTCAGCAGCAGTCGGCCCAAGCACTCGAGCAAGCACGTAACACTATTGACAGCAGCGAAGCCGCATCGGTACGCACAATGCGTCTCCCCGTCGCAGCGCGCCAACTGGAAGCTGGTTCGCAAATCGTTGCAATTGATTATGTCATGAAAGACTTCCCACTTGATTTGGTACCAATTACTGCTATTAGTAACACAACTGAACTTGAAACAAAGACTCTCATCACAACAGTTGCTCAAGGTGAAACATTCCACGCAACCCAATTCCTGGGTGCCAAGACCGCAAATATCAGTCAACAAATCGAGCCAGGAAATGTAGTTATGGCATTTCCGATCAACGATTTACTGAGCCAGAGTGATGTCATTCAGGATGGAGATCACCTCGATCTCTTGCTGACTATCGATAAACCAACGACGGATAACAACAATCCCGCGAAGGTGAGTGTCACGACCGTCCAAAATGTCAAGGTACTACAGGTTCTCAAAG
>JANLSE010000193.1:0-21360 GCA_031362265.1 Roseiflexaceae bacterium | reverse complement strand
GTACTCAGGTTGCCGAACTCAAGCCGGTTGTTAGCATGTTCGTCCAGTTTCATGGCCTGGATTATGATCACGACCCACAGATTATTGAGCGACTGCAAATCTACTTCAGCACCGCTCAGCGTGCGGTGGAGCGCTATGGCGGGCGTGTCAACCGGCTGATTACTGGGGATAAAGGCAGCCTGTTGCATGTGCTCTTTGGGGCACCAATTGCCGAGGAGAACCAGGAGGAGCGGGCGTTACGTGCTGCGCTTGATCTGCAGCGCGAGTGTGGCGGCCTGCCGTTCATCAGCATGCAGCGGATCGGGGTCGCCGCTGGGCGTGTGTTCGCTGGGCCGGTAGGCGCACCGGAGCGCCACGATTATACAACGATTGGTGATGCGATTAATCTCTCGGCGCGGCTCATGCAGAATGCTGCCGATCAACAGATTCTGATAGAAGCAGCGATTGCGCGACGGTCTGGTGATTCATTTGCATATACCGATCTTGGCACAATTCGGGTGAAAGGCAAGGCTGAGCCGATCGCAGTACAGGCTCTAAATAGTGTGCGTGATGTACGCCGGGTGGCACGAATCGCGCCACAGATTTTTGGCCGGGATGCTGAACTAGCGGCGCTGCGTACGCAACTCCAACAGCTTAGGCAGGGTTCGGGCAGTATGCTCATTTTGGTTGGTGAGCTTGGCATGGGTAAAACGCTGCTCTTGGATGTATTGCGTTCTACCGATGCAGCGCCTGCACAGTGGCTAAGTGGAACATGCCTTGCATATGGCCAGCAATTGAGCGGCTATATTGTGATCGACACGCTACGCGATTTGTTGGGCCTTCCAGAAGGTGCCGCAGTTGAAGCGCTCAGTCTGGCTTTGCACAAGCTGTGTGCCGAGCTCTTTGGCGAGGAGCAGATCGCAGCGACATTCCCCTACCTCGCGCGTTTTATGGGTTTGCCGCTTGGGCCTGATGCCCGCCGGTTGGAAGGGCTGGCAGGCGAGGCGTTACGCTGGCGGATGTTCGAGGTATTACGGGCTGTCTTCCGGCAGGCAGCTCTGCGTGCACCACTTGTTCTGACATTCGACGATGTCCAGTGGAGCGATCCCACTTCGCTCGATCTGATCGAGCAGTTTGCCCCGTTAACGCGTGAGGTGCCACTGCTGCTGGTTGTTGCGATGCGCCCCGAACAGGCTGCCCCCTCTTGGGACCTTCGTGAACGCCTGATTGAAGAGTTTGCAGCGCAGACCATTGAGCTTGGGGCGCTTGTGCCCGATCTTGCAATCTCGCTTATTCAGCGCCTCGATGCACGCGTGCCAGAAACCCTCGCACGCCGCCTAGCCGAACATGGTGGTGGCAATCCGCTGTTTCTGGTGGAGCTTGTGCGTGCCCTGAGCGCTCGTGGTCTGCTCTCAGATCCCACCCAACTTGGCATGCTGTCGGCTCAGGAGCTTGGGTTGCCAGATAGTGTACAGAGCCTGCTTCTGGCTCAAATCGATCGGCTGGCAGTTGAGGCGCGTCATGTGTTACAGATTGCATCGGTAATCGGGTCAGTCTTCCTAGAACAGGTGCTAGCAGTGATAGCCATAGCCGAGCGCGATTTGGATACACGCTTGGCCGAACTGAGTGGAGAGCAATTCATCCAGCCTGAGGATGTACATGGTGCGGCCTACCGCTTCCGCCATGTTCTGGCGCAGCAGAGCGCCTATAGCACATTACTGTACGAACGCCGCCGCGCCTACCATCGTGAGGTTGCCGAGGTATTGGAGCGGCTGTTCCCTAGCCAGATCGTGGAACAGGCTGGGTTACTGGCCTATCACTATGAGCGCGCCGAGCTGTTTGATCGGGCAATTAGTTTCCAACTCCAGGCAGCAGATAGTGCGCGTCTGCTGGCTGCCAACCAAGAGGCCGAGGTACTCTATCGGCGTGCGATTGAGCTGATTGATCGGCAGGCAGCTGCTGGCATAGCTGATGATCCAGCACGTCGGGCACGCATTCTATTAAAGCTGGCGCAAGTTCGTAGCAACCAGATGGATTTCAGTGGCGCGCAAGAATTGTACGATCAGGCCTTCACATTGCTTGATCAATCTGCGGCTGCGCTTCCACAGGATAGTGCCGCAGATGGTGTGCTGCGTGAGATCCGGATCGGTGTTTTTGAGCATGGCCCTTCGACACTCGATCCAGGATTAATTACGACATCCGGTGATGATGAGATTATCAAGGATCTCTTTGAAGGATTGATTGAGCTCGACTCTGATTTGAATATTATTCCAGCCTGTGCGCGCCGCTGGCAGATCAGTGAAGATGGCTTGACCTACCGCTTCGAGTTGCAGCCGGATCTCTGCTGGAGCGATGGTGTGCGGCTTACCGCACATGATTTTGTGTTCGCATGGCGGCGTAATCTCGATCCAAATACGGGGTCAGGGCTCGCAAGTTTCCTCTTTGGCGTAGTGGGCGCAGAGGCATTTTCTCGCGGCGAGTTGCGTGATCCTGCACTGATCGGTATACATGCGACCGATGATGATACCCTCGAAGTAACACTGCTGCGACCACTAACAACGTTTCTGTACCTGCTCAATGATCCAATCACCTACCCACAGCCGCGCCATACCGTTGAGCGCTGGGGGAATGCTGCATTCACCTCGACACAGCTTGTTTGTAATGGGATGTTTCGCGTGTTGGAATCAGCAGAACAGCGTCCGATTGTCCTTGCGCGAAATCAATATTATCAGGGATTCGCAGCGGGTAATCTGGATCAAGTTCGCCTGCGCTATATTGAGCCGCGCTACGAGAATTATATGCGCGGGGAGATCGATTTATGCCGTGTTGAGGATCGGGTTGTGCTGGGGACAGAGATGGGTGTAGGGCCGTTGCTTCTACAATATCTCTCAACCTATTTTATTGCCTTTGCGTGTGATCGTAGCCCATTTGATCGGGTCGAGATCCGCAAAGCGTTTGCCATGTGTATCGATCGACAGGCACTCGTCGAAGCTGTTTGGTCAAATGTTCAGAAGCCAGCTCATGGTGGCGTAATACCACCCGGTATGCCAGGGCACTCACCGGAGTGTGGCACGGTGTTTGATCCAGTTGGGGCACGCGCACTGCTGGGAGCTATTCAAGCGAATGTGTATAGCCCTACGCTGCAGATCACCATGGCAGCCCTTCCAGGCATGGCAGCCCTTCCAGGCTACCTGGCGACTCAATGGCAGGAGCAGTTGGGTATTGATGTACGCGTTGTTGCCGATGTGCCCTTTGATGAGATTATTGATGGCCTTCAGGTTGGTGTGTTTCAACTTGCTGTCATGGGCTGTGATGCGGAATTCCCAGATCCTGCGAATGTTCTTGGGGTTTTTCAAAAGGATGAAACATTTGCATTTGGTTGGAATAATCCAGCGTTTGAGTCGCTGCTCCAACAGGCCACACTAGAATTAGAGCCACGCCAGCGTATGGTGTATTACCATGCTGCGGATCGACTACTTATTGAGCAAGAGTCTGCGATTGTACCGCTGTATTATTACCAAGCTTATGGCCTGCTGCGGCCACCCTATATGTTTGCTGGCGACTCAACAATCATACGGGGTGGCGTGTTTCCACTCAAACATGTTCGGGCTATAAGAAGTACCTAAACGCAAAGGCGCAAAGGCGCAAAGAAATACTATCTAGCGTCTTTGCGCACCCAAAGGGTACCCGCGTCTTTGCGTTAATTAAAACGTATTATGGCTCACGGCAGTTTCGCACAATTCCCACTCTGTTGAATAACCGAGTGATTGGCATTTGCAGCCAGGATGCAAAGTTGGGTTGCCCCAAATGGTCGGTTAGCCACTCCCCATAAATCGAATGGGCTTGCTCCTGCATACATCGCCCATGGGCCTGCGCCAGGAACCCCGGCCTGTGTCGGTGGAACTGTATCGAAGAAGAAATGAACATGTCGGCCGGTTATTGTTGGCTGGAAACCCACAGCGGCAAAATTGACTGAGTAGGTATTGCCGGTGCGTGTAATACTGGAAATCCGCGAGCCAGGTGCTGTATTGGTTGAGATGATTGGTAGCGCGACTGAACGCGATAGATTGTGGACAATAATCGACCCATTCAGCGAGATATCCGAATTGACTGAGGCGCTATTGCCAGTAAATTTGGTGTTGATGATCCAAACCTCGGCAGGGCCAGTGGCTCCATTTGGGCGCTCGATCCGTAGTGCGCCACCTTCCGTTAGTGCGCTATTATCTGCAAATAAGCTATTTGTGATCGTCACATAACCACTATTCAGGATAATACGACCACCACCACCCAGGCCACCTGATGCGGTATTGCGTAAGACCTGAACATTACGCAAGGTCACATGGCTATTGCCTTGTACGGTGAGGTCGAATCCACCACCATTACTCGCCTCCAGATCACTAAAGGTAACGTCATTCAGTGTGACATGCGAACCATTTGTGACATTCAGCGATAAACCACCGCCGTTGCCGCTTACCGAGGCATTATCGTTAGGGTCGGTAATAAATCCAACCTGATCGAAGCGTAGTGTTGCTGCATTCAAGCCTGTTCCAAGCATACCGCCACCATTGGTGGTCTGATTCTGCACAACCTGTAACTCCATTCCATACAGGTGTAGATTCTTCACAGTTGAGCTCACGGTAACGACTGGCGTACCGCCGAAATATTTGAGCGCGCTGCGATTGCTTGGCCCACCATAGTTAAACCCTGCTGCAAGCATATCTGCGGGTGTATCAATGGCAAGGCTTGAACCACCACAGCCGGAAGCGGATGGCGTCCAGCCACCTTCGATGACAATATCTTGTGTGATGATTGCGCCTTCAGAGTTGCGGGCGAGATTGGATTCAAACATTGGCGTGAGTATATCGCCATCAAGCGCTGCGTCAACTGATTCTTTGAATTGGCCACAACCGCCTGCACCACTCGTGCGTGCGCGCCCAGCCTCCACAAGCGGAACCCAAATGGCACCCACTGCAAGGATAGCGACCAGCAACATCTGCCAGCCCATGATCGGTGGGCGCGGTATCGCGCGACGTATGTTCATTAGTGTCTCCTCCAATATGATTGATTGCGTGATAGCTGCAATCTTTAAACGAGCTGGATCGCTTAATTATAGCAGCCGCATCCTAATAAAGAAGATTGTGCACTCATCTTTTTCTAAACTGTTCCTCATCTAGTACTCAAGAAAACCCCAAGATTTCTAAATAATCTTCTGTTATGCTCAAGCTATACATGAACGAGTATTGCAGCGCAGCAGCTCATGGTCGGTTCGTCGGTGAACCACGGCATTAGTTTGTGTTGCATACAAGAGAGGAATATATGAATCGCAACATCCTGATTGGTATTGTGGTGGCTGGCGTGCTTGCGCTTGGGGTTGGTATCTGGGGGTATAACCGCTTACAGGGTGATACAATCGCAGCTAGCGGCCCGATCACTGCTATTCCGCTAGCTACTGGCGCACCTGCCACAGGTGACACTACCGCTCCAACCGCCGCACCTGTCACAGGTGATACTACCGCTCCAACCGCAGTATCTGTGGCAAGTAATGCCGCTGTTCCAACGTCGGAAATACGCTTCCAGATCGTTCCCGAAGAATCCAAGGTCAGCTTTGTGTTGCAGGAAGATTTGCGCGGCCAGCGAATCGAGGTCGTTGGTACAACCGATCAGGTGGCTGGTGAAATTGCAATTAACCCAAGCGATTTGAGTAGTGCGAAAATTGGTGTCATCCAGATCAATGCACGCACGCTTGTAACGAACGACGAGCGCCGAAACCGCGCGATCAAGAATTTTATTCTCGAAACCAATACACACGAGTTTATTACCTTCACTCCTAAATCGATTGAAGGCCTCAGTGGTAGTGGTGTAGCGAACGCACCGGTCACCTTCAAAATAAGTGGTGATCTGACGATCCGCAATGTAACAATACCGGTCGTTTTCGAGGCCACCGTCACCGCTGAATCTGCTGATCGTCTGGTTGGTAGTGCCTCCACAGTGGTCAATCGCAGCGACTTTAAGCTTACCATTCCAAGTGTGCCAATGGTTGCGAATGTGAGTGAAGAGGTGACACTCAAGCTCGATTTTGTGGCGCGTGTGGCAGCGTAGAGCATAAACGCTGTGGTGTGGCCTTTTATGTAATGCAAAGATGTAAGGTTTTGTTCCTTGCGTCTTTGCGTCTTTGCGTTTAAAGCTCGGATCTCGCGTGATGGCCTTGTGTTGTTGGCGTGCATTGTTCCCACCGCATGCCGATAGTTGTCACTTGCGCAAGGATGTACAGTGGCCTACACTTGTAACGAAATGAGCATGTTACAAGGTATCCATATGCAAATCACTGCCGAGCAGCAACGCAACGAGACAAACGGGTTATTCTATGGGTTGTTAGGTATTTTTGCGTTTGGCTTTACATTGCCTGCCACCCGTATTGCCGTAGCAGATCTCGATCCAACATTTGTTGGGCTTGGGCGAGCGTTGGTTGCAGCCACACTTGCGCTGATATTGTTAATATTCACCCGCCAAAAGATCCCCTCACGTGAGCAGTGGGGGCGCCTGATTGTCGTTGCCGCTGGTGTGGTGGTTGGCTTTCCATTACTTTCAGCGTGGGCATTGCGTTCAGTACCTGCCAATCATGGCGCGATCATGATTGGTATTCTGCCCTTGGCAACTGCGGTTGCTGGAGCGATGCGGGCTGGTGAGCGGCCCTCATTACGATTCTGGTGTATTGGTGTGCTTGGGAGCCTGATCGTGATTGGATTTGCGCTTGTCACTGGTGGTGGAACACTGCAAGGCGCTGATCTTGTGTTGATTGGCGCAGTTGTGGCAGCTGCAATTGGCTATGCCGAAGGCGGGCGCCTAGCGCATGAGCTTGGTAGCTGGCAAGTGATCTGCTGGGCGTTATTGCTGGCTGCACCATTCTTGATCGGGCCAGTTGCTTGGGTTGCAAATGCTGGTGGTCTGCATGCATCAACTCAGGCCTGGATCGGGTTTGCATATGTGAGTGTCTTCAGTATGTTTCTTGGCTTTTTCGCTTGGTATCGCGGCCTGGCGCTTGGCGGAATTGCACGGGTTGGGCAGGTTCAATTGCTCCAGCCATTTGTGACATTCGCTGCCGCAAGTGTGTTGCTTGGCGAAACAATCACCCCAGCCACGATTATTGTCGCAATTGCTGTTGTTGCCGTGGTTGGTATCGGTCGTAAGGCCGCAGTTACTCGACCCAAACGGTAAGACCAGCAGACCACCTGACAGGGTGAATGCACTCTGCGTTCTGCGCTCTGCGTTCTGCGCTCTCCGTTCTGCGTTCTGCGCTTTGCGCTCTCCGCTGCCTGTATGGTATCCTTCAACCATGGGTGCCAGCAGGAATCAATAATGACGAGCTTAGCCACACTCAATCCACAGCAGAAATATGCGCGTGATCACTGTGCGGCCTGTGGTGGCCTGCTCAGTGGTTCGTTTTTTGCACTCCCTGATCGCCCTGAACGCTACTGTGCCAATTGTATTGAGAACCGTCAGCGCTGTGACGTTTGTTCGGCACCGCTTCCCGATGCCCACTGGCAGCTCCACGATGGACGGTGTTTGTGTGCGACTTGCCATTCGACGGCGGTGTATGATTCACAGCAGGCCGAGCAACTCTTTCGCGAGACGGTTGGTGCGGTTGTCGCACAACTGCGGCTCGATCTTCGTTTTGGGGTTATGTTCCGGCTGGTTGATGCGCCAACAATGAACTCAATCCGTAATCAAGCTGGAGCGACTATAGTAAGTGAAGGCCATGTCCAAGGGCTGTATCAGCGTAATGGCGATATGCGTGCGATTTATATGCTCTATGGTATGCCGCGGCTCTTATTTCGTACGGTTGTTGCACATGAGTATGCCCATGCATGGCAGAACGAAAATGCCCCACGCCTCTCTGATGATCACCTGCGTGAGGGCTTTGCCGAGTGGGTCGCGTATCGCCATTTGTGCTATCTCGGCTGCACCAAAGCTGCCCGCCAGATGATTACCTCGCAACACCCCTACCGCCCCTTCTTGGAAGAAGTGCTTGAGATTGAACGTAGCTTTGGGCCGATGGGTGTACTTGAGGCTGTTCGTAAGGCTGGATAATTGGTATGTGCAGCAGCACATAGAATTGTATCAATACTCCATCGTTCCATTGCTCCATCATTCCAGCGTTTGATTGATCGATCCCTTAACCTCTGACTAACATTGCCATGACACACGCTTCACAGAGATCGACTAGATTTACTCGACATACTGGAAATTGCTGCTCTGTGGTAACCACGAATAGTAATACCATAGTTTAGAGCTTTGCGCTCGGCAATGATGTCGTTCGTATTGATCGGCTCAACCGGTGTGTAGAAGTACACAGATTTCTTAGGAGGAATTCACCAAATGGCAATCAATGAACGTAGGATCTCACGGCGTGGCTTTCTTCGGTTGAGCGCCTTTGCTGGCGCTGGTGCAGTGCTTGCCGCATGCGGGCAGGCCGCCCCAGCCGCTCCGGTTGCTCCAGCCGCTCCAACTGCTGCCCCAGCTGCCCCTGCTGCAACTGCCGCTCCTGCACCTACAACAGCGCCTGCCGCACCGGCTGCTTTGCCCGCTGCCCCAGCTCCCGGCCCGATCGATTTAGCTGCGATTGGTGGAATGGATAAGCTGGTAGAGCTAGCCAAGGCAGAGGGCGCACTTTCTGTGATCGCGCTACCAAACGATTGGGCCAATTACGGCGAGATGAAGAAGGCCTTTCTAGCCAAATATCCCTTCATCAAGCTTGAGGATCTCAACCCAGATGGAAGCTCCGCGCAGGAGCTTGAGGCGATCAAGGCCAATGCAGGTAGCAATGGCCCACAGAACCCTGATGTGATCGATGTTGGCTTCACCTGGGGTGATACTGCCAAAAAGGATGGCTTACTGCAGCCCTACAAGGTTGCTGGATGGGCCGATATCGCTGATGAGCTTAAGGATGCCGATGGCTTCTGGTATGGCGACTACTATGGCGTTATGACCATGGAAGTGAACACCCAGGTGGTCACAAATGTTCCACAGGATTGGGCTGATCTGCTCAAACCCGAATATAAGGGTCAGGTCGCATTGGCTGGCGATCCGACTGGATCTGGCCAGGCGATTAATGCAGTTTGGGCAGCAGCACTCGGTAACGGTGGCTCGCTCGACAACCCAACCCCTGGCCTGGAGTTCTTCAAGAAGCTGAATGACGCAGGCAATTTTATCCCAGTGGTCGCTAAACCTGCGACAATCGCTAAGGGTGAGACGCCAATCGCGTTGCGCTGGGATTATAATGCCCTCGCCAATCGCGATGCCAGCGCAGGCAACCCTGAAATCGCCGTTGTTGTGCCAAGCAGTGGCTCGCTCGCCGGTGTCTACGTTCAGGGGATTAGTGCCTATTCGCCGCGCCCATACGCTGCTCGGCTATGGATGGAGTTCATTTACTCGGATGAGGGGCAGCTGATTTGGCTGAAGGGCTATGCCTCACCTGCTCGCTTGGAGGCAGTTAAGAAGGCCGGCAAGGTCTCTGAGGATCTGCTTGCCAAGTTGCCAAAGATCAGTGCGAAGGTTGCCATCCCAACTGGCGATCAGATCAGCAAGGCTACCGATGCTATTAAGGCTGGCTGGCCAACCATCGTTGGTGCGACCGTCAAGTAGTATTGAGGTTGGGTAGCGTAGCGGTGCAATTGCTTGTGCCGCTACGTTGGCCTGTCAGCACAGGTAGTACGCATGATCGATCAAACCCTGCCGATCCCCGACACTGCGCCCAAGCTGCGATCGCGTCTCTCTTGGGTTTGGCTTGGTGTGCTGCCGTTTTTTCTCTTTATTGGCGCATTCTTGCTCTACCCAGCAGTCTCAATCGTCGTTCAAACATTCACTGATCCAGCGAGTGGCCTTACACTTCAACATATTCTCGATCTAAACACGCCATTTATTCGTAGTTCGTATATCTATACCATTGAACTCAGCCTTGTGACAGCATTAGGTGGCGGGTTGCTGGGCTTCCTGTTGGCGTATGCGATCACAGTTGGTAAATTACCACGCTTTGTTCGGGCAACTGTGCTCACCTTTTCGGGGGTCGCATCGAACTTTGCTGGCATCCCGCTTGCCTTTGCATTTATTGCGACGCTTGGTCAGCTTGGATTGGTGACTCAGTGGCTCCGCTCAATCGGGATCGTGCTCTACCCCAGTTTTAGTCTCTATAGCTTTTGGGGTTTAGCAATCACCTATATCTATTTTCAAATCCCTCTCATGGTTTTGGTGGTTGCTCCTGCGCTTGATGGGCTGAAGCGTGAATGGCGCGAGGCCAGTGAGAATCTCGGTGCGACAAGCTATCAGTACTGGCGCTATGTTGCATTTCCCGTTCTGATGCCCTCCCTGCTTGGTGCGATGGCACTCTTATTTGGCAATGCCTTTGGCGCACATGCAACAGCTTTTGCACTCACTGGTGGCGGCAGCCAAGGTAGTGTCGTTACTATTCTCATTGGGGCACAGCTTAGTAGCGACGCTTTGTCCAACCCCGGGCTTGGCAATGCGCTTGCGTTCGGTATGATTGTGATTATGGGGATCACGATCGCGATTTATTCTCGGATGCAACGCTGGGCTGAGCGCTGGGTGAAGCAATAGCAAGTAACATAATTTTCTCTGCCTGTGTTGTGGCGCCCTGTCGATAGGAATATGGTATGCGAGTACATCGTATCTGGTCGTGGCTCTGGCTCATTATTGGAGCAACCTATTTTCTGTTGCCACTCGCAGCGACGCTCCAGTTCTCGCTCCAGGCAAAGAAGGGCGTGCTTGGTTTCACTGCATATGCCAATGTATTCAACGACACAAAATTTTTTGAGAGCTTCGCATTCTCGTTTCAGACAGCCTTAGCAACTATCTTGATTAGCGCACTACTGCTGGTTCCAACTGCATACTGGGTACAGATCCGATTGCCTCGGCTACGCCCATTGATTGAGTTCTTCACCTTGCTCCCGATTGTGGTTCCGGCCGTTGTGCTTGTTTTTGGGCTGGCGCGTAGCTATAACCGCACTCCGCTCACCGATAGCCGCCAGGGGTTATGGGTTCTGCTTATCGGAGCGTATGTCGTGCTCTCATTTCCATATATGTATCGCGCGGTCGATACTGGCCTGCGGTCAATTAATGTGCGTGTGCTTACCGAGGCGGCTCAGAGTCTTGGCGCAAATTGGCTGACAATCATGGCGCGCGTGATTTTCCCGAATATCGTTGTCGCGCTTCTCAGTGGTGCGTTTGTCACCTTCGCAATTGTGATGGGTGAATTTACGATCGCCTCGTTGCTCGCCCAACCAGCATTTGGGCCGTACATGAATCTGCTCAGTAGCAGCAAAGTCTATGAGCCTTCTGCGCTGGCTGTGGTAAGTTTCCTGCTCACCTGGGGCTCGATTGCAATATTCCAAGGTCTCAGTCGCGATGTCGCAAGATGACATGATGGCTGAGCGAATGAACCATCCTAACATGAGGGTTACATGTCGTTCCTTGAACTAAACCAACTTCGTAAGACATTTGGGCAATCGGTTGCAGTTGAATCATTCAGCATGCAGATCGAGAAGGGTGAGTTTATCTCATTCCTCGGCCCTTCTGGGTGTGGGAAGACAACCACACTGCGCATGGTGGCTGGGTTTGAAGCGCCAACCAGCGGTGAGATTACGATTGATGGCAACGATATTACGCGTGTGCCGCCGAATCGCCGCAATATTGGGATGGTCTTTCAATCGTATGCGCTCTTCCCAAATATGTCTGTCACCGACAATATTGGTTTTGGGTTACGCGTGCAGGGCCAGGACAAAACTGAGATTCAGCAGCGCGTTAGCGAAATGCTCGATCTGATTCACATGCGTGAGTTTGGGTCGCGCTATCCTAACCAGCTCTCAGGAGGCCAACAGCAACGGGTGGCGCTTGCGCGGGCAATTGCTATTCGCCCACAGGTATTGCTCCTGGATGAGCCACTTTCGGCGCTTGATGCTAAGATTCGTATTAGCCTACGCCAGGAGATTCGCGCTATTCAACGCCAGCTTGGAATCACGACGATCTATGTCACTCACGATCAAGAGGAGGCACTTTCGCTCTCCGATCGGATTGTGGTCATGAATCAGGGCCGGGTCGAACAGATTGGCACTCCGAGTGCTATCTACAATGCCCCTGCGACACGTTTTGTAGCCTCGTTTGTTGGGACACTGAATGTATTGAATGCCCAAATTGCAGCGGGTGGGCGTGTCTCAGTAGACGGGCAGGAATTCACATTGGCGCAGCCAGCTAGTGGCGCGCTTGGTGCGACGATTGCGGTTGCCCTACGCCCAGAGACGATTGCACTCTCGAAAAGCCAAAATGGCACACTCAATCATTTGCATGGGCTCATCGAGGATATCCAATACCTTGGGCCAGTCGTTCGTGTACGAGTGCGCCTCGCCGAGCAGAGCCTACACTACGATTCGTTCAATCGCCCCGATGTGACACTTCCACAACCAGGTGAGCAGGTCGATCTGGCATTCCCTCCTGAGGCCGCCCTCGCGCTAGGGTGAGAGTCACACTGCGGTAATCGTTGTGGGCGAACACGCGCTGCGTGGCAGGACGACCTTGGTGGCAGGATGGAAGCGGCTCGGTATCGCCCCTACCATTGTTGGATCGCGATGCCCTGTGGTGTTCGTTGCGGGCGAACACACGCCGCGTGGCACGACGACCGTGGTGGTAAGATGAAGGCAGCTTGGTATCGCCCCTACCATTGTTGGATTGCGATGCCCACATTGCTATGCCACTACCCTCGCCCCATCCGCAGCCGAGGCATGACCGCAGGTGATGGATGTGCCGCAATCCTAAAATCAGGGTCAAGGGATGAAATCCCTGCCGTGGGGTGCCGGGGCGGACGGAACCGCCCTGGCAAGCTTGAAAGGCCACGATCATTAAAGGATTGAGTAGGGGTTTGGGGCATTACGATGCTCTTACCGCCATACCCCCAAGACCACAACTCTACCCGTATCCAAATCTAACTCCTCGCGGTGCGCCCCTGCCGGAACCGCGCCAAGGGTCAGCGTATCAGCAAGCGTTTCGCTGCGGATATACTCGCCCCAAGTTGTAAGTGCATCGGCCAGCGCTCCTTCACCTACCCCTTCAAGTGCGATATTGATCCGGTCGGCGATCTCGAACCCAGCACTCTTGCGCGCATCCTGGATATTGCGCACCAATTCACGCGCTAACCCTTCGGCCTCCAATTCAGCAGTGAGCTGGGTGTTTAGCGCTGTTAACACGCCATCACCCTCCGCCACAGCATAGCCCTCAGGCGAGGAACTTTCTACCAGTAGTTCATCCGGCAGGAGATCTAGTTGTTGCCCATCCACCCACAGTGCGACCGTATTGCCCTGCTCACAGGCCAGTGCCGCTGCCCGCGCTGTGTCGCTATCCAGTTCCTTCAGTGCGGCAGTAAGCGCTGGCACCAATTTGCCATACTTTTTACCTACCGCACGTAGGTTTGGCCGGAAGCGATATTCAATGAAACTGGCTGAACTATCCAGGTAGCGTACTGCCTTGACATTCAGTTCATCACGAAGCTCGGCCTCGAAGCGCCGTAACCCTTCGCCGCCACGTGGGGCACGCACCAGCAACTCACTCAACGGCTGGCGCACCTTGAGGCCTACACTGCGCCGTGCAGCTCGCCCTAAGCTAATTGTGTTGAGCAACACTGCTGTATCTGCCAATAATGCCTCATCAACCAGCGCCGTCGCTACTTCTGGCCAGGGTGCAAGATGGACACTCTGTGGCGCAGCTGGATTCTGCTCTGCCACCAGGTTGCGATAGATCTCTTCGGCCAGGAACGGCATGAATGGTGCCATGAGCCGCGCAAGTGTGGTGAGGCAGGTATGGAGTGTTGTATAGGCAGCCTGTTTGTCGGCATCGCCCTCCGATTTCCAGAACCGCCGCCGGTTGCGACGCACATACCAGTTCGAAAGCTCCTCAACAAACGACTCGATCGCCTTTGCTGGCCCATACACATCATACGCATCCATCATGGTCGTCACATCACGCACTAATACATTCAGTCGCGAAAGCGCCCAACGGTCGGTCACATTTTGTGATCGATCCGTATCCCCAACACCAGGCTTCCAGCCATCCAGGTTGGCATAGGTTGTGAAGAAGCTATAGGTATTCCACAAGGTCAATGTAAACTGGCGCAGCATCTCGCCCACAAGATCCATCGAGAACCGCCGCGGGTTATACGGTTGCCCAGCAGAATACATATACCAACGGGTTGCATCGGCACCATACGTATTGAGCACATCGTCAGGTTTGACAATATTCCCACGCGATTTGGACATCTTCTCGCCATTGCCATCCAGGATGTGCCCAAGGCAGATTACATTCTTAAAGGCTGGTCGATCAAACAGCAGCGTACTTACCGCATGCAGGGTATAGAACCAGCCGCGGGTCTGGTCGATCGCCTCAGAGATAAAATCGGCCTGACCAGCAACCTGTTCAAACAGCTCCTTATTCTCAAAGGGGTAATGCCACTGTGCTACTGGCATTGAGCCTGAATCGAACCAACAGTCAGCAACATCCGGGATGCGTCGCATCAGGCCGTGGCCATCGGGAGCCTCCCATGTCAGATCATCAACATACGGGCGGTGCAGATCAAGATCTTTGAGTGATCGACCGACCCTCTGCTCTAGCTCTTCTAAACTGCCGATACACTCCAGATGCTTACCATCTTCCGAGATCCAAATCGGCAGTGGCGTACCCCAATAGCGCTCACGACTGATCGCCCAGTCGATATTATTCACCAGCCAGTTGCCAAAGCGCCCACTGCGGATATGATCCGGTACCCAGGTAACCTCCTGGTTATGTGCGATTAAGCGCTCCTTACGTGCCGTTGTACGGATATACCAGGATGGCTTAGCATAGAATAACAAGGCGGTTTTGCAGCGCCAGCAGAATGGGTAGGCATGGCGTACTCGTCCACTACGGAACAGTAGCCCGCGATCCTTCAGGTTACGTGTAACGAGTGGATCGGCCTTCTTAAAGAACATGCCACCAAAGCCGAGCTCCGCAAACTCTGGCATCATATTGCCACTCAGATCGACAGAGAACAAGGTTGGCAGTCCATATTTGCGACCGATCTCCAGATCTCCATAGGCCGGAGCGATATGCACGATCCCAGTACCATCATCAAGTGACACAAAATCATCGGCAACCACACGATAGCCCTGGCTCAGATCGGGGGCTCCCGCACCCGCCACGCCATCGAATAGCCGCTCATAGCGTACACCCCATAGCGCATCGCCCTTGAATGTCGCGAGTACCGTGTAGTTGCCCTCACCCAGCACCTTATCCGCCAGGGCAGCCGCCAGTACTACCCGCTCATCCTCGCCTTCACCCGGATCGCGGACTTCAGTCCGCCCGCCCACCACCGCCAGCACATAATCAGCATCGGGCTTCAGCGCCAGCGCCACATTGGCTGGTAACGTCCATGGTGTGGTTGTCCATGCCAGGAACGCAGCGCCCGCTAACTCGGCATCGTGCGGGTGGCCAGATGGTGTGTGGCGAAAGCGTAGCCAAACCGATGGGTCATCAACATCATCCTCAAAGCCAAGGGCTACCTCGGCATCCGAGAGGGTTGTGCCGCAGCGTGGGCAGTGCATGGTGACCTTATAATCGCGGAACAGCAGCCCTTGATCCCAGAACTGGCGTAGGATCCACCACAACGACTCGATATAGCTGTTATCGAATGTCGAATATGGTTTTTCCATATCGATCCAGAAGCCGATACGCTCAGAGTTACGTTCCCAATCAAGGATGTAACGTTGGACGCTGGCTTTGCAGGCCGCATTAAATTCTGCGATCCCATATTTCTCGATATCTGGTTTGCCACTAAAGCCAAGTTCCTTCTCAACCTCGATCTCAACGGGCAAGCCATGAGTATCCCAGCCGCCACGTGCGCCAATCACATATTGGCCGCGCATACGGTGGTAACGGATCATGATATCTTTGGTGACACGTGCCTCGACATGGTGGATGCCTGGACGACCATTGGCGGTTGGTGGCCCTTCATAAAAGATGAATGGTCGCGTACGGTCGCCGTGCTCCAGCGCTTGCTGAATAACTCGATTGGCCTTCCACCATTCCAGGATCTGTTCCTCAAGCTTTGGGAAGGCAACGCGCGTATCGACATCGCGGAATGGCATAGTTCCTCCTTTTTGGACAACACAAAACCCCGCCCCCATAGAAAGGGGACGAGGCCAAAACCCCGCGGTACCACCCCGCTTGGCGCATACACGCCCGCTTGGTGAGGTGCAATCACACCTCCGCCCGGCTAACGGGGGCGATTCCGGAACTAACTACTTGTGAAGCATCGCGTGTATGAACAAGATTGATACCCTGTCACATGTCACGCCGTCGCTGATCACGTTCGCTAGTTCGGCTCAGGAGGGATATTCGGTGTCCGGCTCGGGCGCGCCTCTCACTATCTGCGTGCTCGCTGAACCGCCTTAGGGCACCTACTCGTCTCCGTCGTCGCTATTCACGTATCAGTATACCATATTTAGGGCGTTACGCATCCGTCCAGGGAGGTACATCGCTCTGCATTCGGGCATCTTCGCGTCTTCGCGTCTTTGCGTTAAAAAGAACCCATCCCTCATGCGAAAGCCGTTACAAGTCCTAGCGCGCCACGACCTGTGCCATGCGTGTGATTCCCGCCTGAACATGTTCACCAATCTGTGGCAGGCCATGTGCGATATCACAAGGGATGAGCAGATCAACCTGTGCTCCAAAGCGCGCTGTGGTGAGACGCTCGCCAGCATCGACTAGATCGCCCAGCTCGACACGATATGAGAGTTGCCGAATAAGCGGGTTTGTGCGAATGACTAGGAGAAGTGGAGCCCAGCCAGTGTGAATCCCAATCAATAATGCCGTGCCGTGATCAATCTGCTGTTCTTGTGAGGCCCACCCAAGCGATTGTTCAGCAGAAATCTCGGCCAGATAGCGGATGCGCCCGGATGCAGGGCTACGCTGCACCGCCACATCGATCAGTGAAGATGTAATTGTGACACGGGTTGCATCGGTGTGGAGGAAACGATGCTCATACGTATCCTCGATCGCCGTGATAATACCATCGGCAGCAGCAAATAACGCTCCAGCCACTGGCTGTGTCTGGCGCTCTGGGTCACGTAACAGCAAGGCAGCAACAGCAGTAATCGCAAGTGGAATAGCCGCGAAACGTGGCCGTAATCCAAGCACAAGGCCGGTTATCCCAAGGCCAATCCCAAGCACTGGTGTCGCAGCAGGGTCAAGGCCAGGTAAACGAATGCGGGTGTCGGGGGGAAGTGATTCATCTGACATGAACAACTCGCAGTGGTGTAGATGTGTGGTAATGCATTACGTGAATTGTAGCACGCCAAGCGATAACTGTCATGTCTATGCATGCTATCTGGATAGCATCACCACAGAAGCACAGAGTTTGGTCGTATGTATCAGACTCTGTGCTTCTGTGGTGATAACCCAGTTTTCGGGCTAGAGCAAGCCTTCAAGTGGGTGGATGGTAATACGCCCAGCAGCGACATTAAGATCCACAATCACATCACGAATCATCGGAATAAGTGCCTCGCCGCCAGTGGGCTTTGCGACGACCAGCACATCATTGGCACCAGTCTCGATCACCTCACGTACTTTGCCGAGTTCTTCGCCAGTGTCAGTAACGACGAGGAGGCCAGTTAATTGGTGGATGAAGTATTCGTCTGCTGCCAGCGGTGCAGCTTCCTGCTCACGGATGAAGACTTCAGTGCCACGTAATTCCTCAGCAGCGGTTGTCGTCGTCACACCCTCAAGTGTCAGCACAAGCATACCAGGCTTATGCACTGCGACACCATTAAGCTGATATTCGCGATATTTTGGCCCAATGAATACTGTCTTGATCTTACGCTTAAGATGGTCAATCTTTGCTGTAATCGCGGCCATCTTGACCTGCCCATGCAGGCCGAAAGTTGTGCCTATGCGCCCAATCAACAACAGTTCATCAGGGCTAGGAGGGTTTGTTGGTGGTGTAGTTGTCATAATAAAAGGCCTCAAAAGAGCGACACCCCTCTCCCACCACAGCAGGAGAGGGGGCCGAAAATAACCCGGACGCTGTCGCTCTACTCAATATCAATATGAACGCGCTTATTTTGGCGTGCAGCGGCAACGCTCATCACATCGCGGATCGCCTTGGCAACCCGACCGCTTCGACCAATCACTTTACCAGTCTCATCGGGAGCAACTGTCAGTTCATACGTGACCGTATAGCGCCCGACGCGCTCGTTAACCACAACGGCTTCCGGGTTATCGACCAGATTACGAGCCATGTACTCAAGTAGCGCCTTCATAGCATTTCCTACTCTTACTCAGCGATTGCTTCGGCAGCTGGGAGCATCTTGCCCGTAGCATCTAGAACACTAACCTGCTTCAACAGCCGAACAACAGCATCGGATGGTTGAGCGCCAACGCCCAGCCAATAACGCACGCGATCCTGTTTGACCTCCAGCACCTTGGGCTGGCGAACTGGCAGATAGTAGCCAACAACTTCAATAAACTTGCCATCGCGTGGTGCGCGTGAATCGGCGATCACGAGGCGATACGAGGGCTGCTTGGTTTTGCCAGTGCGGCGAAGGCGAATAGTAACCATGGATGTCTACATTCCTCCGAATTGATTAAGAACGACTACCAGTAAAGTACCAAAATGAACTATTAACGCATCCGACGCATCAGTTCGCGTGGGTCGAGGTTGCCACCTTTCCCCATTTTCTTCATCATACGCTGCATCTGCCGGAACTGATTAATCAGTGCGCTGACCTCATGAACTTTTGTGCCACTTCCAAGCGCGATCCGCTCTTTGCGGCTGCCCTTGATAATATCCGGATTGCGGCGCTCGACTTTTGTCATCGAAGAGACAATCGCCTCAACCCGCTTGAGTTCTTTCTCGTTAATGAGATCCTCATTACGCGAGAGTTTGTCCATTCCCGGAATCATACCTAATATCTGCTGTAATGGCCCAAGTTTGCGCATCTGCTGCATCGAATTGAGGAAATCCTCAAAATCAAAAGAGCCCTTCATCAGGCGCTTCTGCATCCGCTTGGCCTGATCCTCGTCGTAGACCTGCTCTGCACGCTCGATCAGTGAGAGTACATCGCCCATGCCCAGGATCCGTGAGGCCAGCCGATCTGGGTGAAATACCTCAAGCGTCCCAACCTCGACCTTTTCGCCGCTGCTTAGGAACTTGATCGGTACGCCTGTCACAGCACGAACCGACAACGCCGCACCACCACGTGCATCACCATCGACCTTGGTCATCACAACGCCAGTAACCCCGATACGCCGGTTGAATTCATCGGCGACACGTACCGCTTCCTGGCCAATCATCGAGTCGACTACCAACAATTTCTCGGCTGGGCTTGTTTCTGCGACAATTCGCTCAAGCTCAACCATTAGTGGCTCGTCAATCTGCAACCGCCCAGCTGTGTCGATGATCAGGTAATTCGCACCTTCAGCGCGTGCACGGGCTAACGCATTACGTGCAATATCGGGCGGACTGGCCTGAGTACCCTCGGAGTGTACTGGAATATTAAGTTGTTTGCCAAGCGACTCGAGCTGTGCGATAGCGGCTGGCCGATATACATCTGCGGCAACGAGCAATGGGCGCTTGCTCTTCTTACGTAGGTATAATGCCAACTTGGCCGCTAAGGTTGTCTTACCAGCACCCTGTAACCCTACCAACAGGATCACTGTTGGGCCAGGATGTGTTTCGCCAAGCGGCACATTTACCGTGCCAAGCAGGCTGATCAGCTCCTGGTGAACGATCTTGACTACTTGCTGGCCTGGCGTGAGGCTTTTTGCAACTTCTTCGCCAATCGCCTGCTCAGTGACTTTAGCAACAAATTCTTTGACAACTTTTAAGTTGACATCGGCCTCAAGCAGTGCAACACGCACCTGCTTCATGGCTTCCCGAACATCATCTTCGTTCAGAACACCTTTGCCGCCAAGTTTTTGAAAGACCACCTGTAGGCGATCTGACAAGCTTTCAAACATGCTGCCAGCCTTCATGAGCACAGAATGCGCGCATTCCGCACGCTAACTTTGCTATTGTAGCCGCCCTGGGCTGTTCCGTCAAGGCAATAGTAACTGAAGTTCGCAGTAGCTATTCTGCCAATTTCGAAACGATACTATCGCAACGATTTTTTAACTACCCGTTACTTTTAGTTAACAACGCGACTTGGCTGTGTGTTGCGGAATAACGCGGAGTTTAGCGTTTCAACACCTTTTGAGAGATGCGTTGTGATAATTTGGTCATCAAATATGCGAAGATCGGTTGCTATGATGACAGCATACTCATCTCATTGAAACGGGTAGGCGCTTACAAGAAGGAGCTTAGATCATGGCATATATTATTACGGAACCGTGTATTGGGATGAACAATGCCGCTTGTGTGGCCGTTTGCCCAGTCGATTGTATTTACGAAGGACCAGATCAGCATTTCATCAATGCCGATGAATGTATTGATTGTGGAGCGTGTGAGGCAGAATGCCCTGTCTCAGCCATTTTCACAGTTGCAACTGTGCCTGCCGAGTGGCAGAGCTTCATCCAGAAAAACAAGGCGTTCTTTGGAGCGTAGGCACTAATACGTGACGTATTAATACAATTTGAATTGCGCGGTGATGAATGAATCGCCGCGCAGACAAGGGGATATTCGTGAGCATGGACACACATACTTCTCTTATACCGAAGAGTGATGAACTATACGATATTGCGATTATCGGTGCTGGCCCAACTGGCCTGTTTGGGGCTTGTTATGCTGGCATGCGTGAGATGAAGACATTAATTATCGATGCATTACCGGAGCCGGGTGGTCAGGTAGCTGCGTTATATCCCGAGAAGTATCTGTATGATGTGCCGGGCTTTCCGGCAATTCTTGGCCGTGATTTGATTGATCGGCTGGTCGATCAAGCAATGCAATACGGGCCAGAGATGCGCCTTGGAGAGCGGGTCGTTGGCCTGAGGGCTGAGGATGCATGCGAGATTGTGCTGACATCCAATCAGGGCATATACCGTACACGCTCGGTACTAATTAGCGCAGGGGTAGGTGCGTTTGCTCCGAATCGCTTGCCAGCCGATGGGATTGAGCGCTTTGAGGGCCATGGTGTGGAATACGCCGTTCGTGAGAAGGCTGCGCTGATTGGGAAGCGGGTTGTGATTGTTGGTGGGGGTGATAGTGCCGTGGATTGGGCGCTTGGCCTTGAACATACCTGTGCGAGTGTTACGCTGGTTCATCGGCGCGATCAGTTTCGTGCCCACGAGCGCAGTGTTGCCGCATTACACGCTTCTTCCGTTACGCTCAAACTTGGTTTTGAAGTAACCGAGCTG
>JANLSE010000152.1:0-5188 GCA_031362265.1 Roseiflexaceae bacterium | reverse complement strand
GGCCAGCATAGGCTTCGAGGAAATAATTCGTGTATGCGCCTAGTTTACCTACGCCAAAGGCTGTCATAATGCCAAAGAGAGTGTAGTAGAGCGCGAGTAATTGGGTATTCGAAATTGTAGGAACAATAACGTGTAGCCTACGCTGGATTGTGTCTGGCTGCGTTTTGGTTCGTGTGATCTGCATCCAGATCAGCGCCAACAGGCCCAACCCACCCGCAGCAATCAGCGGTAACATCAGCGCAATTTGATCGCGCCAGAAACTATGTGCCAGATCAAAATCCCAGGGATTTGCATTTGCTTGAACGACATGCAGCCAGAACCAGCCACCACTTGCGAATTGCAGCAGGCCAATGGTACTCAAGCTCAATAGCCCAATCAATAGCGCGAGTAGGAGGGCGCGCCGCCAATCGCGGAAACAGAGCCAGATGAATGCTGCCGCTGGGGCTGCGAGTAGCGATGGTTTAGTTAGTAACGCAAGCGTTAGGAGCGGGGCTGCCCATAACACCTGCCGACTGCCTAATCCGCGCTGAACAAGCACTAGCCCGCATAAACCTAAGCAGAGCCCAAGCATATCGACCCGCATAACAGAGGACCATTCGCGGACAATCGGAATCCCAAGCAAAGCGAGCACAATCAACCATGAACCAGGATTCGCCAAGATATGTGATTTGGTTGTGGGGCGTGAACCACGGGCGGTTACGAGAAGCGCTGCCACACATCCCAAGCTTGCGAATAGTGATACCAGGCGGCCAGCCAAAAGTACGGCATGTGGAGTATCGTGAATGAATGGCACCAGTATAAAGGCTAAGGGAGCTACAATCAGGTGGAAGACCGGAGGGTAGTTCACAACCAAAAATGGTGCGGCTCCGGGATCGGCGTAGATCGCCCAAATTGGTGTGCCACGGAGCAGCGCACTAACCTGTGCCTGAAGCGGGCCTTCGCCATAATCGAGAGGGTATGGATAACTCAGCAGATGCGCGGTGCGACTGCCAAAGAATACCAGATGGGCAGCCACGAGCAGGAAAAGTAAGCCCGTGGTGAGTATGGTAGCGATGCGTGTGAGGCGAGTGAACACATAGGTCCTCAGCTATTCAGTAATGAAATGCGCCTGTGTTTGGCCTGTTAGCGCTACTTATTCCTTTGGCACATACACTCGTATCTTATCATTGAATTTGAGCGTATAGTTTTCGCGTATCGCAGCACGCATTTCGGATGTCCAGCGCCCCACCTGGTCGTAGGGATCTTTCTCCACATTATCACGCAGCATGATCGCGCTGAATTTCCGTTCGCTAATTTCGTTTAGCAGCCCCGTCTGGTCCCAGATACCCCAGCGCGCAGCAGGCCCCATTGTAGAAGGATCATCATAGCGGATCGGCTTGCCACCTGCGATCAGTAGCCCGACATCATCGGCCAGTATCTCGCCAGGCGTGTTACGAATGAAGAATACAAAACGTTCAGGCGGATCGCTTGGTGTAAGCTCACCCTCAAAGATTTTTTGTGGTTGGTAGGCAATCTGTATTTGTAGTGCCAAGAACGCCAAGATAGCTATTCGTGTCACTATATTGAGGGCCTGTGGTGGTTTGTGTATCGCTTGAGTTGCCCAGGCAACCGCGGCACCACATGCTAACCCAATCGCCAAATGCGATTCAAGTAAATGGTTATGATTGGCAGAAATCTCGGCTGCACCAATCAGTGTGATCGGTGCAAAGAGCACATAACATGTCAGCATTCGTGCTTGGGAGTTGCGAGTTGCCCAGCCCAACAGGGGCAGGCTAAGAACAAGGGTTGGCCAGTAGGGAATCAAGCGCAAAGCATATTTTTGTACAAGATACAACGACCACCACTCGCTTTTATGTAGCCCCCACACATGTGCGGTATATTGGCCAGTAGTGATCAAATCTGCGAAGCCCCAAAAACCCAACATGAGCCCAACCAGAAGAATTCCGAACCAGAAGCTGCGCCAACTTAGCGGCAGATTCCAAATCAAGCCTGAACGGTTTCCTGCACGCCAAACAAGAGTATCGTCAATCAACATTGCAACGCAGACAGAGAATGCAGCCATGAGTGTTGTTTGGCGTGTAAAGAATGCAATTGTGAACCAGATCGTAGCACTAACCAACCACGGATTGAGTGCACGCGGATGCTTGCTGGTGAGTTGCCTAGATACATTATCTGTAGTATTTGGCTCTTTATCGCCAATGCCAATCAGTGCGCATAAGAGTCCAGCCATGGCGAAGCAAATCGCTAGCATATCCGGTTTGATGCGACTGCCCCACAGCACAACAGCTGGCGCGCTAAAAAAGAGGGTCGCACCAATCATGCCTGCCATCCAGGAGCGGCCCACAACACGTAGAATGAGAACAATACATAGTGCAATGCCAATTGCAGCTGCTGCTGAAACGACCCGCCCACCCCAAAATGGATGCGAACCAACCAGAATGTGATCGAATAGCGCAATACATGCTGTGTGAATCGGAGGATAGGGTGCCGACACAAACTCCAATCGAGTTAAAGGGCGATAGAGTGGTTCACCAGCAGCAACAATGCGAGCCTCATAG
Organism: Roseiflexaceae bacterium; assembly: GCA_031362265.1. Taxonomy (GTDB): domain Bacteria; phylum Chloroflexota; class Chloroflexia; order Chloroflexales; family Roseiflexaceae; genus JANLSE01. The sequence continues at coordinate 2,630 of JANLSE010000152.1, read as the reverse complement.
AGGAGTGTGCCCTCGAGTCCGTCATTTGGGTAAATCGATGCTAAACTATTGCTGAGTTGGTCGAATGCATGTGTGATAAGCGGTAATGAGCTTACTACGAAACCCAACAGTACCAGCGGCGCTAACAAACGCTTAATGCGTGGTAATGCAAGCAATGGCGATTTCGTTACACTATTTGCCATGGTGAACCCTCTGTAAGAATACAAAATTATACCAAATCGTACAGCAGTTGCGCTTGCAACCATTCAAACCTTTGTGTATAGTAACGAAGTTGATATATGAGGAGGTTTGGCATTGAGTATGGTAAGTACTGATCTTATTTTCACGCCGATCCCAACGCGGATCGCACGCCTACGCGACCTAGCCTACAATCTATGGTGGGCTTGGCACGACGAAGCGCAGAATCTGTTCCGCCAGATAGATGCAGATCTCTGGGAAGCAGACTATCACAATCCGGTCGATTTCTTGCGTGATGTACGTCAAACGAAGCTAGCAGCAGCGGCGGCTCGGCCGGAGTTCCTGGCCGATTATGATTCTGTATTGGCCGCGCTCGATGCCTATATGCGTGCCGATGATACTTGGTATAAGCGGACGCATGCAGAAGCAGGCAAGCAATTAATTGCATATTTCTCAGCCGAATTTGGTCTTCATGAGAGTTTACCTATTTACTCTGGTGGCCTTGGAGTGCTTGCTGGCGATCATGTAAAAGAAGCCAGCGATCTTGATCTGCCATTCGTAGCTGTGGGTTTTATTTATCCACAAGGGTATTTTCGGCAACAACTCGATCCGAGCGGCTGGCAGGAGGCGATCTATAACAAGATCAATTTTGCCGATATCCCAGCGACACCAGCAATTTGTGCCGATGGTCATGAAGTGGTTGTTGAGGTAGATCTGCCTGGGCGCACAATCTACGCGAAAGTGTATCGCATCCAGGTTGGCCGTGTTTCATTGCTATTGTTGGATACTGATATCCACCCAAATAGTCCGCATGATCGTGAGCTCTCAGCGCGCCTCTATGGTGGCGATCAGGAAATGCGCGTCGCTCAAGAGATTGTATTGGGTATTGGCGGTGTACGCGCACTTCGTCAGCTTGGTCTCGCGCCAACTGTCTGGCACATGAACGAGGGGCACTCCGCGTTTCTCGTTTTGGAATTAGCACGGGAAATGGTCAAACAGGGTGTGCCATTTGGTGAGGCTGTTGATCGGGTACGCCGCCATTCGGTCTTTACTACCCATACGCCTGTGCCCGCTGGTAATGATGCCTTCCCAATGCCATTGATGGAAAAATATTTTGATCAATATTGGCCACAGCTTGGCTTGAGTCGCGAAGATTTCTTCAATATCGCAATGCAACATCAGAGTTGGGGGCCAACCTTTGCAATGACGGTACTTGCGCTCAAGCTTTCAAGTGGACATAATGGCGTTAGCAAGTTGCATGGGCATGTGGCGCGTGGTATGTGGCAATGGCTATATGATGGCAAGCCACAGGATGATGTGCCGATCACCTCAATTACAAATGGTGTGCATAGTGCGACATGGCTTGCTCCAGCGATGCGCAAGTTGTACGATACCTATCTGGGTGAAGATTGGGAAGAACACCTCGATGATCTTGAGTTATGGCAGAAGATCCATAAGATCCCAGATGCCGAGTTGTGGGCGACACGCAACGATCTCAAGAAAACACTGGTCAACTTTACTCGTGAGCGCACCCTGAAGCGGCATGCACGCCTTGGTACACCGCCAGTTGCATGGCCACTATTGGATGAGAGCACACTAACGATTGGGTTTGCTCGCCGTTTTGCAACCTATAAGCGGGCCACGCTCCTATTTAAAGATCCCGATCGGCTGCGCTATATTCTCAATCGTGGCGATCGTCCGATCCAGATCATTTTCGCAGGTAAGGCACATCCCGCCGATCATCCTGGGAAACTCTTTATTCAGGATGTCTATCGAAAATCGCAGGAGTACGGCTTTGCAGGCAAGATTGTATTCATTGAAGAATACGACATGTGTGTCGCTCGTTACTTGGTTCAAGGCGTCGATATCTGGCTCAATACGCCACGCCGGCCGCATGAGGCGAGTGGTACCAGCGGTGAGAAGGCCAGTCTAAATGGTGTGGTTAACTGCTCAATTCTGGATGGCTGGTGGCCAGAGGCCTATAATGGCAATAATGGTTGGGCAATCGGTGATGAGCGTGAGTACGACAATCTTGATGAGCAGGATTGGAATGATGCTCAACATCTCTACCACATTCTCGAACATGAGGCGAGTGGTCTCTACTACAATCGCCCAGATGGTATTCCACATGAGTGGCTGGAGCGCGTAAAAACAGCCATAGCAACGGTCGCACCAGCCTATAGCACACGTCGCATGGTCAAGGAATATGTTGAGCGCCTGTATCTTCCAGCCGCGCGAGGCTAATCACTCCGTTCAATTGGTCAATCGCTAACGCACAGAGCAGCACGAACAATACCGTGCTGCCCTGCCTGTTTGCAGGTGAACAAGAAGAAGTATAAAACCGCTTGAATCAAGGCTTATCCAACCCGATCTAAGGGCAGCCAGGGCTCATGCAAAGTCCTTGGAACTGCGCCCCAATCCTCTTGTTTCTCTGTGTTTTGAGCGGCAAAGCC
>JANLSE010000142.1:0-3801 GCA_031362265.1 Roseiflexaceae bacterium | reverse complement strand
CTTACTCCCTTGTTCCTTTGTTCTCTTGTTCTCTTGTTCAGTTCTTGGTTCTGCGCTCCAACACTCAGTGTATGTCTCCTGCTTCGGCAATCCGGTATACAAGTTCCAGCACATCGCGCTCGCGTGCAAAACTGGCCATCTGGAGGGCTTCGTTGAGTGCAAACCATTGCACGTCATCAACTTCGGCGATTTGCGGAACAATTGTCCCATCAATATAGGCCACGAGAAACAAATCAACATATTTGTGAATGCGGGTAGGCCCAGCACGAAACCAGTATTCAATGGTCGCGAGATGGCGTTCTACCCGGCCGTTCAGTCCAGTCTCTTCAGCAATTTCACGCACTGCCGCAGCCTCGGCTGTTTCACCGCGGCGTACATGCCCTTTGGGCAACCCCCAGCGACTGGCGCTCTGGGTGGCAATCAGCGCCACTTCTAACCCAGTGTTACTGCGTCGATAGATAACGCCACCGGCAGAGTAGGCGGTGCGCTGCTCACGTGGTTCAGAGTGATCGTAGGTCGGCATTGTTGAGAGCGATATCCTACTATATTTCGCGCTTTAGTCGGCCTGCACGCATATCCCAATACTTATCGATCGAGTATCGGATACGCTCCTTGGCAACATCGGCGCTTTCCCAGCCAATTGGCTCGACGCGCGCACCTTCAAGATCTTTGTAGACTTTAAAGAAATGCTCGACTTCCCGGATAAAGTGAGCTGGCAGTTCAGTATAACTGGAATACTCCGAGAAGAATGGATCGTACTGCAATACCGCCAGAATCTTGTCATCCCGTTCACCACGATCAAGCATTTTGAAGATGCCAATTGGGCGCGCTTCGACAATACAACCAGTAAATGTTGGCAGGTTGGTCATTACCAAGACATCAAGTGGGTCACCATCATCATAATAGGTTTGTGGTATAAAGCCATAATCGCCAGGGTAATGCACTGGTGAGTAGAGTACACGATCCAGTTTGAAGGCTCCTGTCTGTTTGTGATACTCGTACTTGTTGCGCGAGCCCTTTGGGATTTCCACAATGACGTGGATAACATCTGGGATGTTTGGGCCTGGATCCAATTCATGCCACAAGTTCATGCTGTGCTCCATGACGATATGACGATGTCGCTATATGCATTATAGCATGACAGAACGAGGGAACGATGGAGCGCAAAGCGCAGAGCGCAAAGCGCAAAGCGCAGAATAACGCTCCACTGCTCCACTGCTTCAATGCTTCATTGCTCAACTATTACCCTCTCAATACTGCTCCAACATCAAACTCAAGCCCTTTGATAATCTTTGCGCGGACTTTGGTGAGGTCTGTGTCGCTCAATGTGCGTGTTTGGGCGCGGAACAAGAGACTATAGGTCATACTTCGTTTACCGCGCTCAATTCGCTCGCCCTCATACAGGTCAATCAGGGTGAGTTTCTCAAGCTCGCTCCCGGCGTACTTACGAATGGTCGCTGCTACACGATCCGCAGGGACATCGTGTGGCACCAGAATTGAGAGATCCTGGCTGGTAGCTGGGAAGCGTGAAATTGGGGTATAGCGTGGTGCCTGTGCGGCTCCAATCAGCACATCAAGTTCCAGTTCTGCTACCAACACACGCGCTTTCTTGATGCCAAAGCGTTCACTCACCTCTGGATGAAGCTCACCCAAAACTCCAGCGCGTACTGCCGCAGGTTCCGGCTGGCCTTTGCCACGGGCCGGGGCCGCAACCAGTTCTAATACAGCCGCACGTACCGGGTGGAAGCGTGAGTCGTCAGTTAATCGGACAAAGCGTGCATTTGTTATTCCTAGTCGTTCCAGGATCAACTCAATCGCGCCTTTCAGATCAAAGAAGTCAAGCGCTTCGTCATTCCCTAACCAAGAACGAGCAGAGCGCGCACCTGCCATTGCCAATGCTAAGCGGCGTGGTTCTTCAGGTAGTAGCTCGCCGGCGTGGCGCAGATAGACACGCCCGATCTCAAAAAGCAGAACCCGCTCGCGCTCGTTGAGATTCTCGGCTAATGCCTCAATCAGTGTTGGTAGAACCGACCGACGCATATATTCACGTTCGGTTGTCAGCGGATTCAGGAGGCGTAGAAATTGGCTCGCATCAGCCTCATGGCTGGCCAATTTGGCCACGCTGGCCATATCCGTCAACGAATAGGTAATCGCTTCCAACATGCCTGCGCCCACAAGCAGATCACGAACCTTTTGTTCACGCTCAATCTCAGGGATCGAGCGCTGAGCAGGCAATTCATCACTCAACATTGTCATTGGTAGGCGATCATAGCCATACATACGCGCCACCTCTTCGCAGAGATCGGCGGTCAGGCTTACATCCCAGCGGTAACTCGGAACCTGCACCCGTACCAGTGGCCCATGCGCATCCGCAGCCAATTCACACGTAAAGCCCAGTGGTGTCAACAGGCGCGCAATCTCTTCTGCAGAGAGTACTAACCCCAGGATGCGTTGCACTTCACGCGGGGTCAAATCGATGATTGGTGTCTTCCAGGGATCTGGATTCGAATCAACCATACCAGCGGCGATGATACCACCCGCTAATTGTTGGATGAGACCAAGGGCGCGGCGCTGCGCAAGTGGCACCAGCCCAATATCCACACCGCGCTCAAAGCGGCGCGATGCCTCAGAGCGCATCTTGAGCGCGCCAGCAGTACGACGGATTTGCCTAGGCTCCCATACAGCCATTTCGAGCAGAATGCGCGTTGTGGTTTCACTTACTTCACTCGATTCGCCGCCCATAACGCCTGCTAATGCCAATGCCTGTTTGGGGTCACACACCAGCAGCCGATCGGATGTGAGCGTGTGCTCTTTACCATCCAGTGTAATCAGTTTTTCGTCTGCTTGAGCCAGCCGCACAACGAGATGTTGCTCTGTAACGCGATCCGCATCGAACGTATGATTCGGCTGGCCAAGTTCTAGCATGACATAATTACTGATATCAACAATTGTATTGATTGGTCGCATGCCTGCCATCGTGAGGCGGCGCTGCATCCAGAGTGGCGATGTGCCTGCCGAAACACCCTCAATGAGCGTGGCGGTAAAGCGCGGGCAGAGTTCTGGGTTCTCAACAGTCACCTGGGCACGATCGTTAATCGATGGGCCAGTTGCCTCGATTATGAAATCTGGCATTCGCAGCGGAGTGCCTGTGAGGGCGGCAATCTCACGTGCCACGCCAAGAATCGAGAGGCAGCGTGCAGTATTTGGCAGGATACTTATTTCGAATACAACATCACCCAGATATTGGCACAAGGGCAGGCCAATTGGTGCATCGGCAGGCAAGAGCAAAATGCCTTCATGCTCTTCAGAAAGCCCTAGCTCTTTCTCGGAGCAGAGCATCGCATCCGACATTACACCGCGTACTGGGCGACCTTTAAGCTTAACCTTCACTTTGCCTTCTGCATGGCCATCGTAGAGCTCGGCGCCTTCTTTGGCGAATACACTTCGTAGTGGGTGTGGTAGCCGCCCGAGGCCACGATACTGGTACAGATTGGGCGCGCCGGTAACGACAGTATGTGGCTGCTCTGCGCCATAATCCACCAGCGCCAGCACAAGTCGATCCGCATTTGGATGCTGGCTTACTTCCAGAATATTACAGGTGAGAATCTTCTCGGTATCCCATGGAAGTTCCGAGCCATCGACGCCAATCTTCTCTACTGCATCAACTTCAAGGCCAGAACGAGTCATGAGTTCGGCTAAATCGTCTGGCTGAAGTGTAATATCGACAAATTCCTTAAGCCATGAAAGTGGTACACGCATTGGTTACTCCTTAATGAAAGAACTGGATATTGGTTAGAAATC
>JANLSE010000135.1:0-4766 GCA_031362265.1 Roseiflexaceae bacterium | reverse complement strand
ACTGGCCAGGCGCACGCCCCCAGAATGGCTCAATCTCACGATAGTCTGGGAACAGACGTAAGTAATCGGCAACTGGTAGATGCGCAGCAACATTCCCATCACTACCATAGAGTGATGCATTTCCTTCAACCAGTGCCGTGCGAAGAGCATCAACCGTTGCTGGAACCTCGACCATATAGCCATCGGCCTGAAGCCGTAGCATAAGACGATGCAGGCTGGCAAACACATCCAGATAGGCAGCAGTACCGGCCAGTATCATCACGCTGCCATTCCTCGACGCGCTGGAAGGCAAGTGGGATCAGATCCAGATAGCCCACATCGAGCGATTCCAGGGTTGCACGTGCTTCCTCTGGGTGACTCTCGGCCATTCCGCCGATCAGCGAGAAACCGGCGCCATTGAGGAGTACATCCACATCGGCATGCTCGCTAACATGAGCAGGAGCACGTTGTGCGGCGCCACGACCTGCACGAGTAAAGAATTTGGTGATCGCGGGCCTGAAATCAAGCCCAGCACCATACGCCATGCGCACTTCCAGGCCACGCTTTTCTAAGGCGCGAAATAGTGCATCAAGATGCGCGGTATTCCCGCTCAGGGCTACAGTACGGAGTGAAAGCAGGCCAACAATACCACAGGAGCCAGAAGCAGGAGCTTGGGATTCAGAAGAGGCAAGGCGTGCAACGCGCTTCTCGCCTTGTTTCCTGGTTCCTTTATCACGCGACGAGCGCCATTTTTCGTATTCCGTAATTGTTGCAAATGGGGCATTCGCATCGGGATGGATCAGCGCAACATCTGGATATTCGATTGGATCTTGCTGCGGCAATCGGCCATGATACCCAGGGAGATAGCGCTCGATCAACATGCACAACATGCGGCGTAGGTTTTCGGCCGAGCCATGCAGCCAGTACTGATGAACGACAATATAAGTATGCAGATCGCGCGATCTGCCAGGGATGTGTTTCATCAGCTTGCCGATATTGCGCAACATCGCGAGTTGACGCTGACCCTCGCCATGGCCGCCTTTGTTTGGCCGAAGCTTCTTTGCCCATTGTTGTAACAATCCAGGCTCACTATGCTCTTCCCGTTTGGCAAGGCTGAGTTTACCAATCATTGTCAGGCGGATAAGCGTTGGATTACTGGTGATAATACAGATCGGGCAGGAAGCGTTGGCGAGGGCGCGCTGCAGTGGCCGCACAAATTCCTCACCAAAGAGCATGGACCCAAAAACAAAATCGGCACTAGCAACATCATTGGCGAGCTGCGCCCAATCGGCCTCGCTACGTAAGCGTGTCGAATCATACAGCCCAAGGCTTAATGTCACCCCAAAATCGCGCTGCAGAAGGCTCGCGGCCGTGCGAAGCGCTGCTGCATGATTTCCATCCATTGTCAGGAAGATGAAGCGCATGATGGCATCCTTGTTATACCGCTCCGACTGCTTGTACACGCCAATCTGAACCCGGATAGTTTGGAAATCCCGCTAAGCCACGCCAACGGTTTGCTTCGGTAGTTTGGCGTGCTGGCAATCGATAGTTTGCGAACAGGCGCAGGCCGATTGCCGCTTTATGCTGTGCTGCACGTGCCTTACTCAGCGTATCACCACGCGCCTCGAGTCTACGTGCGTCAGCATCGTGGTGTACGCACGCATCGAGGTTGCGGAAGAAACTGGGGTGATCAACTGGCAGGGTCACTGGGTAAACCTGGGTACTAATGTCATTGGTTAAGCGAATCACACTCTGGTCGTACTCACGCCAGTTCAGGCCCAACGCCGCATAGAAATCTGCGCGGCGCGCATCATTCAGGTACATTGTTGCGTAGAATGCTACGCTTATAATAAATTTATAATCTACGTGGGGCTAGTATAGCATACTTAAAAATAGGAAGCAATTGTCAACATTTCTTTTACTTATCCTTCACAAACACTCTACAATCAGCAAAACACGGCTCTTTTCCATTTATCTATATAATATCTCGATATATCCTCTACAATACATATACATTGCTGTACACATATGAATTCATTGCTCAGAATGGCGCTGAGGATTTGTGAGGCATACAAAACCAACGCAGGGGTATTGCGTTTAGGCAGCAGGTAAGGGCAAGGCTTAAGCAGGCATCAGAAATGCGCGTGCCAAGGTGTTAAATGTATCCGGATGCTCATCCTGAACTGAGAGGCGTGCATTGTCGATCACTTCTAAGCGCGCATTGCGATTCTGTTCGAGGAATGCAGGTGCCCGCGTGACAGGAGTAATACTGGCATTCTGACCCCACACAAGCAGAATGGGTTGCTTCAGAAGACTAAACTGGTCACGGATATCACAATTCAACAGGCCAGTCAGAAAACAGATTGGCGCATACTTTGCCCCTGGTTGTTGTGCAGCCCGATAAAATCCCTCGATCAGGGTCTGATCAACCACCGTGGGATTAAAATACGATTGTGCTGTCAAGAAGTAGCGGATACTTGGGCGGCTCGCAAGGCCAGCGAAGAGCGCATCACCAATTGGGCTACGCAATAATGCATAACCTATGCCTGGCTCAGCAGGTTGCGCCAGATCAACAATTCCAGTTGGACAGATCAAGATCAGTGCGCCAAATAATTCAGGATCCCGCGCTGCGGCCTGTATGGTATACGCTGACCCTAATGAGCTAGCAATCACAGCTGCACCACGCCCAACGACAGTGCGTGCAAAATCGGCGATCAATATAGCGTACTCACGGGCCGAATAACGCTGGGCAGGCCGATCCGAATTGCCAAAGCCAAGCAAATCAAACGCAAAGACCCGATGCGAATTACGCAAGCCCGCAAATGTCTGACGCATCTCGAATGCCGAGGCCGCCGCATTAATACTATGAACTAAAAGCACTGCTGGCCCACTTCCAGCGCTATAGTACGCAATCCGGTGGCCACGCCACAGAAAGATTTGTTGCGGAGCATCAACAGGGTAAGTATTCATAGTTCACATCCTGACACTAGTGGTCAATTCTGCACAAAACACGCCCACTTCAGCTATATCCATGGTAGTATATCCTAGTATTGAATCCATAGAACCACACAGGAAAACGGATGCACACCCGCGATGACATTCGCCGTCTGACAGATATGGCATCTTGTGCTGGCTGAGCATCAAAGATGGGGCCGGGTGCCCTCTCGACGATCCTCAGCGGCTTGAAACTACCATCGCATCCCGATCTCCTAATTGGGCTTGATGTGAGTGACGATGCTGCTGTCTATCGGATCAATGATACATCCGCACTTGTGCAGACGGTCGATTTCTTCCCGCCAATTGTGGATGATCCCTATACATTTGGTGCAATTGCAGCTGCAAACGCACTGAGTGATGTGTATGCTATGGGCGGGAAACCGATCCTGGCCTTGGCAATTGCAGGATTCCCTGAGGATCTGCCAGCCGATATTATTCAAGCTATCATGCAGGGTGGCGCAGATAAAGTTGCCGAAGCTGGTGCAGTTATTGCCGGTGGTCATACCATTGTCGATCAAGAGCCCAAATATGGGCTATGTGTGACAGGCATGGTCGACCCGGCACGTATTACGGCCAAGGCACACGCACAGGTAGGCGATATTCTGTTGCTCACCAAGCCACTTGGTACGGGAATCATTACCACCGCAAGTAAGCGTGGTCTGGCCACTCAGGAGCATCTGAATACAGCAATCGCAAGTATGCTTCGGTTGAATAAACAGGCCGCTGAACTTGCGGCCAGCTTCGAAATTCATAGCGCTACCGATATCACCGGTTTCGGGTTGCTTGGCCATAGCGCCGAAATTGCACGTAATAGTAGCGTTGGGCTACGCTTTCGAGCGGCGGATTTGCCATTCCTGCCCGGTGCCTTGGAATATGCCCAGGCAGGAATCGCCCCCGGTGGGTTAGGCCGCAACCGCGAATTTCTGGAACGCGATGGTTATGTCACGATTCATGATTCTGTTGAGCCTGCACGACGCCAGTTGCTCTACGATCCACAGACCTCTGGAGGGTTGCTGATTGTGATGCCGGCAACTACCGCTATGGCATACCAAAACGCCTGTCTGCAAGCTGGCCAGGATTGTTGGGCTATTGGTGAAGTTGTTGCCGGATGGGGTGCTGAAGTTGCATAATACGAACACTTGTTCTATAATGCCCTTGAACCGCATGAGGAGGTGGGCATGAGTACACAGCTTGATCCTGTTTTGCGGCGGCGAATCGTCTATCCAGAGCGGGATGGCAAGCCGATGGGCGAAACAGAAACACATCGCCAGGAGATGAGCGATGCGATTGAGGCACTCAAAGATTACTTCCGAGCACAACTGGATGTCTACATTAGTGGCAATATGTTTCTCTACTACGAGAAGGGGATGCCACAAAAGGTAGTATGTCCAGATATATTTGTTGTGCGCGGGGTTGATAGGCGGCGCAGACGGATTTACCAACTATGGAAAGAAGGCCATTCACCATGCGTTGTGATTGAACTGACATCGCGGGCAACGCGGCGTGAAGACGAAAAAGAGAAGCTGGCTCTGTATGCTCAGCTCAGTATTAATGAGTATTTCCTGTGTGATCCACTTGCCGAGTATCTACAACCCGCACTCCAGGGCTATCGTTTAGTAGGCGGTGTCTATCGTCCAATCGCCCCAGCCGCCGATGGATCACTCCTGAGCCAGGAGCTTGGCTTGCATATGCTGCTCGAAGGCGATGGACTACGCTTTGTCGATGTGGAAACAGGTGAACGGCTACTCAAACCATCCGAGGTAGCAGTGGCACGCCGCGCCGAGGCACAC
>JANLSE010000122.1:0-1572 GCA_031362265.1 Roseiflexaceae bacterium | reverse complement strand
TTCTTGGTAGGCGAACACAAGGTTCGCCCGTACGATGTTCTCTTGTTCTTGGTTCTCTTGTTCTTGGTTCTTGGTTCTTGAAAATTACATATAGCAGGGTTTATGGCTCCACTTAATATCGCTTTGATCGGATGTGGCATTATTAGCGAACACCATATCCGTGCCTACCAGCAGTACGCGGATCGTGCGCGAATCACGGTGTGTTGCGATCTCGATCTTGCGCGGGCTACTGCGCGTGCTGAGCTAGCGGGTGCTCGCGTTGTCACAGCATTCGACGATGTGTTATCCGATCCGACGATCCATGCGGTCGAAATCTGCACACCTCACCACTTCCATGCGCAGGCGGCAATTGCTGCTGCACAGGCGGGTAAGCATATTCTCTGCCAGAAGCCGCTGGCGCGCACACTTGCCGAATGTGATGCGATCATCGCTGCGGCACACAATGCTGGTGTCACGCTCTTCTATGCCGAGATTATGCGCACCCTTCCGGCAGCGGTGATGGCGCGGCAGGCGATCGATGCGGGGCGTATTGGGATGCTGATTGGCATACAGGCTACCTATGCGCATTGGCAGGGTGGCGAATACCTTTCCACGGCATGGCGCTATGATCCGCGTGTTACCGGCGGCGGGCAGCTGCTGGATGGTGGGATTCACTATATTGACATGCTGCTTCAGATTGGCGGCCCGATTCAGGCTGTCTCGTGCGCGATCACACGCTTTCGGCCAGAACTGGGTGGCGAGGATACGGCTGTGTTGAATGTGCGTTTTGTTGCTGGCCATCTTGGGACGCTCTTCTCCTCGCAGGCATCGGGGGCTTGGTTTCCTGGTGCATCCTTTGTGGCATTTGGCACGGAAGGGATGTTGACAATCGGTGGGCCACATGGTGCGCTGGTATTGCATCGTGACGATCTGGCGGGTGGTCGTGAGGTGCTGATCGAGCAGCGCGCCGATATGTTTGGTGCGATGGCGGGCGCCTATCTTGATACATTGCAAGGGCGCACACCAAATCCAGCGCCTGGTGAAATTGGCCGTGAAAATTTGCGGGTTGTGCTGGCAGCTTACGAATCGGCGCGATTGACCCGTGAGGTTGCCCTGGATGAGATTGCGCCTGCATCATGAGGAGCTATAGTAATGACAGATCAAAGCGAAGAAGCACTACTGGAAGAACTCAAGAACTTCGACACTCCGTCGATCACCAATGTGGTAGCAACCTACCCAGAAAGCCCACTTTGCCTGGGGCTGTATCATCCCTGGAATGAGAACTGGTATACCGATCAGTCGATTCGTTGTATGTACCCCGAGCTTGGGCGCTTGGTTGGTTATGCTGTTACCTGTATTTATGGAATGCCTGATCCAAGCTATACGCGATTATCCTTTATGGATGTGATTGATGCGCTTGATGCTATGAAGAAGCCGACGATTTTGGTCTTACAGCAGCGTTTTCCGCCCGCAATTGCTGGGAAGGTTGGTCTCGCTGGTGGGAATATGGTTTCTGCGATGAAAGCGATCGGCTGTGTTGGCATGATCTCAAATGGCCCATCGCGAGATCTCGATGAGGTTCGGCCACTTGGA
>JANLSE010000102.1:0-5687 GCA_031362265.1 Roseiflexaceae bacterium | reverse complement strand
CACGTTCCAGCTCTGCAATAATTTCCATCGCCCGGATTTTTGGCGCGCCTGTCACTGTTCCAGCTGGAAAACATGCCCGCAATGCATCGATCGGCTTCATATCAGGCCGCAATAGGCCAGTGACCCACGACACAATATGCTGAACATGGCTGTATTTCTCGACGGTCATAAACACTGGCACTTCCACACTACCCGGCGTACTGATCCGCCCAATATCGTTACGCCCAAGATCGACAAGCATCAGATGTTCGGCACGTTCTTTCTCATCGGCAAGCAGATCCTTGGCAAGTTGCTCATCCTCAACTGGATCCTTACCACGCCAGCGTGTCCCTGCGATTGGGTGCGTTGTCACCTTGCCATCCTGCACCTTCACCAGCATTTCAGGCGATGCGCCAACGAGATCGCCTTCGCCAGTACGAACATAGAACATATAGGGCGAAGGATTGACGGTACGGAGGGCGCGATAAATAGTGAAGCTATCAGCGGTTGTTGGCTTGCTGAAGCGCTGCGAGATCTGCACCTGAAAGATATCGCCAGCCATCACATATTCTTGTGCGGTGAGAACATGCTCTTTGTAACGTTCTGGCGTAATATTCGATGTCGGTGCAACCCCATTTGCGGCTGTTGGCCCAGAATCGCCTAATGTCCGTCCAATTGCTTCACTTGGGAGCGGCTGGCGAAGGCGCGTAATCACATCTTCAATCTTAGCTGTCACTCGTCGATACTCGGCAGCCAAGTCATCTGCATCCAAATGGGCATGTGAGATCACAATAATTTTATGTTTGACATGGTCAAACACTAGGAGGGTATCAACAAACATCCACCAGCTCTCAGGCATATCGTAGGCGCGTTTGGTAGGCATATCCAGGCGCTCAAAATAGCGTGCACACTCATAGCTTAAATAACCTACTGCCCCGCCAACAAAAATCGGTAATCCAGCGATACGTACTGGCCGATAGGCGTTCAGAAAGCTATCCAAAACGAGGAGCGGATCATCGTACTGTAGAGTCTGCTTAAAGCCACCCTGGATCGCTTGGGCTGTCCCCTCATGCAGGCGCAGGGTCATGTACGGTTCGCTGCCAATAAATGAGTAGCGCCCAACATTCTGCCCACCAGTAACGCTTTCAAGCAGAAAACCATAGGGCTTATCACCAGCCAGCTTCAAGAAAGCTGAAACTGGCGTTTCCAAATCGGCTAATACCTCAGTATAAACCGGGCACAAATTACCTTGGCTACGCAAGGCTCGTATATCTTGTAGAGAAGGCGTGAACATTCAGTGCTCCTTCGTTTGGTATGCACATAGTTGATTTTACGCCGCAACAAACCCCACGCGCTCTTTCACGAGCTGGATCTTTGGCTCAGCAACCGCACGCGCGCGCTCAGCACCAACCGCCATCAGCCGATCCAATTCGGCAGTATCTTCGATCAAACGGTAATAATTCTCACGGATCGGGCGCAGCTTCTCGATCACTGCCTCAGCAACATCGCCCTTTAACGCGCCATAACCCTTGCCCGCGAAATGAGCCTCAATTGCCGTCCGGCTCTCACCTGTCATCAATTCATAAATCTGGAGCAGATTATTCACGCCAGCTTTGGCTGGATCCTCACTGAACACAATCTCACGCCCAGCATCGGTGACAGCCCGTTTGAAGACCCAGCGAATCTCATCAGGCTCATCCACAATTCGGATAGCATGGCCACGCGTGGCATCACTTTTACTCATTTTTGCAGTTGGATCATTCAGCGCTGTGATACGTGCGCCTGTCTCGCGAATAACATGGCGCGGGATAACAAACGTCTCGCCATACAGCATATTGAAGCGCTGAGCAATATCACGCGTTAGCTCAATATGCTGCTTCTGATCCTCGCCAACTGGCACCTCATCCGTGTCGTAGAGCAGAATATCCATTGCTTGAAGAACTGGGTAATCCAAGAGCCCCATCCCAACGCTCTCCTGCTTGGCGGCCTTGATCTTATACTGGGTCATCCGCTCCAACCAGCCGATTGGCGTCACACAATTCAGAATCCAGCAACCCTCAGCGTGTGCACGCACATGACTCTGCAGAAATAGCGTTGTCCGCTGCGGATCGATCCCACATGCGAGCAGCAGTGCCATCAGTTCACGCGTCTGACGACGCAGGGCAGTGGCATCCTGTGGCACCGTAATAGCATGCAGATCGACAACACAGATAAAGTTCTCTTTCGCACCTTGCCCAGCGACCCATTGCTGAATGGCACCCAAATAATTGCCAATATGCAGTTGCCCCGATGGTTGAATACCCGAAAATACGCGGGTTTTAGGTGTTGCCGTCATAAGTTAACTCCCTTCTATAAGAAGCATTGAAACATTGAAACATTGAAGCATTGAAGCAGAACAGGTGAACAGGTGAACAGGTGAGCAGTTATCGTAGTCTTTTATTTTTTCTTTGCGTCTTTGCGTCTTTGCGTTTCCGTCCTCTGAACCCTGCACGACCATAAACCCTAACATGATCCAGATGTTCCTATGGTATAGTAACAACCAGCTTACTGGTCAGTCACAATCCGTTATTCAGCGAAAGGATTTTGTGTGCCACGCTCGCCACGCCTGCATCGCCGCAAGTTACTGACGACCCTGCTTGCCACACCAGCCGCATTTCTGCCAGCCAGTGTCCTGGCCCAGAGCGCAACGCCTTCCTTCCGTAGTACTCAGCCATTTGTTGCCCCACTCCAGCCCGCCTACATTCAGGTAAATATCCCTGGGTATACTGGCCCAAGCGCGATCATTCTCTTCGATGCGCGTAAACGCTACGCGGGTACTGTCGAAGGCCAGATCGAAAATGGCCAAGGAATATGGACCGCATTCCCACGCGGAGCACTTGGTCCACAATGGGCAGCGCTTTTTATGAATGGTCAGGAAGTCGCAACCAATGCGAACCTCTTCACGCTTGATGCCCAGACAAGCCTTACAACCGGACAATGGCGATATGATGCATTTATTCCGGCTGTCAAAACACTGATGGGCCAGGCGATTCTGAACTACCCACTTGGCGACCGAATCATCCACGGTTACCGTTCTCCCGATAGCGCACTGATCTGGCTACGCGACCATATCTACCAACAACGGGCTGCCCGCTATTTCGATGATAATCTGCGTGTGGCGCTCGATGCCTTCCGTGATGCCCAATACCCCGATGGCAGCTTCCCGGATTTCCTGGATCGGCCCGAAGCCTATGTAAGCGCCATGCGAACGCCGGTTGAAGCCGATGTTGAATACCTGTATGTCCAGGGTGTGTACGAACTCTGGCAGGCCAGTGGCGACGACGGCTGGCTACGTACCCACCTCGGCAATATGCGCCGTGCGCTGACCTATACCATCCAGAGTCCCATTCGCTGGGATGGCGCACGCGGCCTCGTCAAACGCCCATACACAATCGACACCTGGGATTTCGAGGTTGGCCCAACCACGATCGACCCAACCAACGGCAAGCCAGCACCACGCCACTGGATCGACGAAAACACCATCTGGGGTATCTTCCATGGCGATAATACTGGCATGGCTCAATCGCTCAGTATGCTTGCCAAGATCGAGGATCGTATTGGCGACCCAAACCTCGCCCAACTCTGGCGTGATATCTCCGCCAGTATCACCGGCAACCTCAACGAACTCGCCTGGAATGGCCGCTTCTTCCAACACCATGTACCCTTCACCGAAGTCGAACTTCCAGGTGTTGATGCCGAACGCCAACTAAGCCTTTCAAACGCCTTTGCCCTCAATCGCGGCACACTCACACCCGAACAAGGCCAGGCCATCCTGACTGAATATATCGAGCGTGGTGCCGAGGATATGGCGCGTTACGCTTCTGGCAGCCCAGATGGCGCCTTCGCTGGCTGGTATAGTATCGATCCGCCTTTCCCATATGGCACGGTTGGCCTTGCGGGGCGTAGCGGCGAAATCCCTGGTTCATATGTCAATGGTGGCATTATGCCACTGGTTGGTGGCGAACTTGCACGTGGAGCCTTCCGCTATGGACAACCCGAGTTTGGCTTTGCAACCCTGGATTACTACTGGCTGCGGATGCTCAGCCGTGGCCGCACCTTCCTCTGGTATCACCGCGATGGTGCCGAAGGTGTTGGCTCCGACGATACCATCCCAAGTGATGGATGGAGTGCAGGCAGCATGCTGCTAGCATTGATCGAGGGTGCCGCTGGCATCATCGACAACAGTATCGCCTATCGCGATGTGACAATCAGCCCGCATTGGGGCACTACTCCCGATGTGCGTGAGGCCTACGCCAGCATACGCTACGCCCTTGGTGATGGTTATGCCGCATACCGCTGGATTCAGGGCGAACGTGCAATCGTGCTCGATGCCACTGGCAGCGCCGATTTGCTCCGCCTCGCAATCCCTTTACCCGCAAGCGCCGATAATGGCAGTAGCCTCAGCGTCACACTGAATGGCGCACCAATCCCCTTCGGCCTCGATCAGCGGCCCGATGGACTGTATGTATTACTCGAATCACGTGATTCAGTTGTTCAGGTACGAATCGATTGGTAGAATCAAAAAGCCTCTCGCCCCAAAAGGGACGAGAGGCATGAAGCTCCCGTGGTACCACCCTCATTCGCCGCAAGCGGCGCTCTCAACCAGGTACGCGGCACTGCCGGTATACCCTGCGCCCTGATAACGGTGGCGTCTCCGTCAGCTACTACTCCGGTTTTGCCGTTTCGTTCTGCGACTCCTGGGTCCATTCCAAGCCCACACACGCACCGACATCACACCAACCGTCGGCTCTCTGAGCGCTGCCCTGACCTGTACTCTTCCCGCTCGTTGTCTTTTGTATTTCGCTGGCGTGAGTATAGCAGCAGGCTTTAGGGATGTCAAACGCTACAAGGCCTATTGTGGCTCAGTCGAAAGAATGAGTTGTGCCTTATTTTGCACCCACGCAATCTGCTGCTCACGCGTCCGCACATGGCCATCCAGATAGGCTGCTCGTAGCCCTGCCAGCAGTGTGCGAAAATGTGGCCCAGGCCGTAACCCCATGGCACGTAAATCATCCCCATCAATAGCTGGTTTCAGATGTTGCAACACATCCAGATATAAACTAATCTGGGATGCAGAAGCTGACGGCAGAACAATTCTGGCTGCCCAAAGTGCAATTGTTTCCAGCTCATTCAGGGTTTGATCGACCGCACTACGCACTAGGGTCACATCACACAATACCGCTGAACGCTGCTCAATCAGCGTGATATCGCGTAGTACACGCACCGTTGGCGTATCAAATGGGAAGCTCGCCAGAAATGCAGTGCGCTCAGCAGGCACCATGCCAAATGCCAATAGCGCAAATCCAAGCTTACGCCGCTCATCCGCTCCAAGCGATAATTTCTGTGCCGCAACAAACCATTCATGCATCTCCGCCCGCCACTGAAGCGCAGGATGGATGCTAGGGAGAATTTCCAACTGGGTTAGCAGGCCAAAAACAGGTGCTGGTTCAGCCTCTTCGAGCGCCAAAACCAGCTCATGAAAGATACGTGCGGGGCTGAGACGTCTAAGAAACGCTTGTTGCACAGCTTCGCCAATATAGCTGAGTGTCTGTGGTTCAATTTCACACTGCAGCCGTGCAGCCAATCGAATACCCCGCAATATACGGGTGGGGTCATCTACAAAACTCTGGCTATGCAATATCCGCAACTGGCGCAGTTCAAGATCATGC
>JANLSE010000093.1:0-1706 GCA_031362265.1 Roseiflexaceae bacterium | reverse complement strand
ATGCTACACCCAGAGGGTACCCGGCTTGGCCCAGAGGGCACCCCGCTCCAATGCTCCAATGCTCCAATGCTCAAGGAGATTCCAATGAAAGGCATGATCGTCGCGCCTGAGCCACTCGCTGTTGAGGCAGGCGCACGGGTACTTATGGCAGGTGGAAACGCGGTTGATGCGGCGGTGACTTGCGCATTTACACAGGCCATTGTGAACCCACAGATGTGTGGTATTGGCGGCTATGCGCTGATTACGATTCAAGTTGCTGGGCAGGCACACCCACTGCTGCTCGACGCTCCAGCGCTGGCAGGGGCACGTGTCACCCCAGGCATGTGGCGTGAGCACCTGATTGGTATGAACCCAGATGGCTGGGGGTTCTTTCTTAAAGACAAAGTAAATGATCTTGGCTACCAGAGTATTTGCACACCTGGCACTGTGCGTGGCCTCGATGAGATCCTGCGCCGCTGGGGCACGATTGGTTGGGAGGCAGCCATCGCGCCAGCTGCCGAGCTTGCCGAAGCAGGCTATATTGTTGACACACACCTCGCCAATCGCTGGAAGATGCGCCGCGCATACCCAGAATCCTGCTCACTGCTGGATTATATTCAGGGCAATGCAGAAGCCAGCCGAATCTATTTGCGTAATGGACAGCCCTATTATGATGGTGAGATCATTCGCAATACTGATTATGCCGCAACCCTACGCTATCTGGCCCGCAATGGAGCCGAGGATTTCTACCAGGGTGAGTTGGCCGCACGCATGAGTGCCGATCTAGCCGCAAATAATGCTTTCGTCACCGCCGATGATCTCAAGAACTATACCCTTCGCAAGGATCAACCCACTGAAGGCACATACCGTGGCCTGCGCGTCGCCAGCTCACAACCACCGCATGGTGGCCCAACGCTACTGGCGATTCTGAATATTCTTGAAGGCTACAATCTTAAGGCGCTTGGCCATAATTCCGCCGAGTATATCTGGCTGGTCTCCATGGCAATGAAGGCTGCCTTTGCCGACCGCAATCTGTTCCTGGGCGACCCAGCCTTCGTGGATGTGCCCTTAGCCTGGATGACAAGCAAAGAACGGGCCGCTGAGTGGCGTACACATATTGACGCAGGCAAACCGATCCGTGTCGATCAGGTGCCCTCAGGGCCACCGGATACTACGCATGTAACAGTTGTCGATGCACTTGGCAATTGTGTTGCACTCACCCATTCGCTTGGCATGTCTTCTGGTGTCATCACGCCTGGCCTCGGGTTCATGTATAACAACTCGATGATCAACTTCGACCCAACCCCTGGCGGGCGTAATTCAATTGCCCCTAGCAAAGGCCGCAGCACAGGTATGGCACCAACCATTGTATATGATGGCGACCGGCCAATGCTGGTGTTGGGTGCACCTGGTGCCTCACGAATCATTACATCGGTACTCCAGGTTATGCTGAATATCCTCGACTTTGGCATGACTGCAGCTGAGGCAACTGCCGCGGCGCGCTTCGATTGCCAGGGTGAGAAAATTGTCTGCCACCTGCGCATTCCTGAATATATCTGTGCCAAGATACGTGAGCGCCACCCAGTTGTTCGGATACCCCAAAGCCACGGTGCACATGGCCTCGTTCACGCAATCGCAATCGCAGCAGATGGAACACTACAGGGCGGCGCAGATAGTGGCGCAAGTGGCATGGCATTGCTGGTGTAGCGGCAGCGCAGAACCAAGAA
>JANLSE010000091.1:0-7282 GCA_031362265.1 Roseiflexaceae bacterium | reverse complement strand
GTCTTGGTTTGGGTGCCCTCTGGGCAATTCTTGGTTCTTTGATTCTGCAGTGCAAGTGGTAAAATAGCGCCAGCCCGTGTTTGAAGTGCTCTATCAGCGAGGCTCTATGGCTCAGCCAATTCGTATTGTCATCGGCGGCATCTTACACGAGACCAACAGCTTCACGCCGCTCCCTACCCGCTATGCAGATTTCGAGCTCAGTCGCGATCTTGGGCGCTATGCCGACGAAGCCGGCAGTATGGCACCACTTAACACACTCGATCTTGTAGCAACGCTGGTTGCGAGTGCTGGGCCAGGCGGGATCGTGCAGCGCAGCGCCTATGAGCAACTCAAGGCTGAAATACTCAGTGGGATCGCGCAAGCCCTGCCAGCCGATGGGGTATTGCTTGATCTGCACGGGGCCATGGAGGTCGAGGAGATCGGCGATGGTGAAACCGATCTTATGCGTGCTGTTCGCGCGCTCGTTGGCGAAAACATCCTGATTGCGGTCAGCCTCGACCTGCATGGCAACATCAGCCCAGAGCTAGTTGACAGCGCCAATATCCTCACTGCCTATCGCACTGCGCCACATCGCGATGCGCCCGCCACCCGCCGTCGCGCGCTCCTCCTACTTGCCGATGCAATCGCGCAGGGCCAGCGCCCATGTGCCGCGATGGTTAAGTTGCCACTCGTGCTACCAGGCGAGGCTGCGGTAACGGATGTTGAGCCAAGCCGCTCACTCTATGCACAGCTTCCTGCCATCGCTCAGGTTTCAGGGTTGCTCGATGCGTCGATCATGATTGGCTGCGCCTGGACCGATAGCCCATATGCGACCGTTAGTACGATTGTGGTTGCGCGATCGGATGCGAAACTCGCCCAGCGGCATGCCCACGAACTGGCCGCCTCGATTTGGACGCGCCGTGCTGAGTTTGGCTATTCTGTCGAGGCACTGGGGATTGATGCGGCAATCGCTGCGGCACAGCACAGTTTGGCTCGCCCGGTGTATATCTCCGATTCGGGCGATAATGTAACCGCTGGGGCACCTGGCGATAGTCCACTGGCTGCGGCGCGCCTATTAGCAACCAACACCACTAATGCACTTGTCGCCGGCCTGGTCGATGCCCAGGCTGTACACGATTGTGCAACTGCTGGGGTTGGCGCTACAATCGCGCTCCAACTCGGCGCGGGTATTGATCCACGCAGCGGCCCTCGGCTTAATTGCCAGGCGCTCATCAAGCAGCTTCGTGATGTGAGCGACTCAGGCCAGATAGATACTGCCGTTGTACAGATCCATGGTGTCGAGATCATTCTGACGGCTGAGCGGCGTGCGTTTACTGAGCGGAAGGATATGCGCGCTTGTGAGGTTGATCCCGATGCATATGCAATTATTGTCGTCAAGCTTGGGTATCTCTTCCCTGATCTGGTTGCCCATGCGAAGCATGCGATTATGGCACTTACGCCAGGAGCGACAACTCTTCAGCTTAACACCTTGCCCTACCAGCAATTACCCCGGCCAGCCTACCCACTCGATGGCGAAATCAGTTGGCCAAACCCATAAGGTTAATGCACCACAGAGGCACAGAGGACACTGAGATCGGCGGTGGTATCACCTCAGTGTTCCTCTGTGCCTCTGTGGTTAAAACGTGTCTTAGGTACGCCCAAGCGCATCGGCAAGCGCAGTTAATGCGGCATCGACATATTCATCTGAGGCACCCTTGCCCATATGGCCAATTCTCATGATACGGCTACTGAGATCACCGATCCCACCCGTTGCGAGCAGTTGATGGCGCTCACGCAGAATCGCCACAAGTGTCTTAGCATCGATACCAGTTGGCAGTTCGACCGAAGTAACCTGTGGAGTTGCATCGGCCTCATTCACAAATGGCCGCAGATCCAGTTCTACAAGGCCATTGCGGAACCGCCGCGCAGCATGGGCATGCCTAGCAATATAGGTATCCACACCCATGTTGAGAATGTGGCGCACACGCACAGCAAGTGCCTGGAGCGTCCCGGTTGGGATCGTTACCGGATGCGGATGCCAGTTGGGAGCATCTTCAGCATAGCGCCGCCATGTGCGTAGATCCAGATACCAACTCCCTGGCCCACGCGGATGCGCATCCATATATTCCCAGCCACTTTTACTTACCGCAACAGGAGCGAGGCCTGCTGGTGCAGCAAGTGCCTTCTGCGATGCACCAATACAAACATCGATCCCCCATTCGTCGACACGCAATTCTGTGCCGCCCAATGCGGTAATCGCATCAACAATCACTGCAAGTCCGCGCTCTTTTGCAATTGCAGCGATCTCTGCCACCGGGTTGAGAACCCCTGTGGAAGTTTCGGCGTGGACGATTGCGAGGCCATGCAACTCACCTGCATCTTCTAGAGCATCACGCACCGCTTGTGGCCGCACTGCCTGGCCCCAAGGAGCCTCAACAGACACGACTTCGATGCCGTATGCAAGTGCAATATCACGCAGCCGATCACCAAAGTAGCCATTCCGCACCACCAGCAAGCGTTGCCCAGCAGTAAACATGCTACCAATTGCCGCATCTAGCCCGGCACTACCTGACCCGACAATTGGGTATACCGCGCCATCGGTACCGAAAATCGTTTTAAGTCCAGCAACAACCTCCTGGTACATCGCGGCCCATGCTGGGCCATAATGGGGGATCGCCTGGCTACCAAGCGCTGTAAGGACGTCATCGTCCATATCGACTGGCCCAGGGATCAGAAGTCGGGTGGCGTTCATATCGTAGCCTCACTCTTCGCGAATGCAATGTCCAGCACCTAGCCACATCGGCAGTAAGCTACTGGAACTTAGCTATTATACCCGCGAATACGGCTCGGCTTGTCCTGTAGGCAACGTTCAACGCAAAGACGCAAAGAAGAATGGTACTCGTACGAACGAACACCTACCTTACCTCTATAACTCTGTGCCTCTGTGGTTCAAATAATCCGGTGAGTATGGCGCAAGATCCTCAGGGCTGACGCGACTCAGGCATCTCGCCCGATCGGCTCGCACGATCCGCACCAAGCTCCTCGATCTGATACCCGCCTGGGTAGCTTGGGTAGATTGCCTGGGTAAACAGATACGGCTTTCGGCGCGGCGGGAGGAAGCGTTCGAGACGCGCTTTGAGCCCTATTGTAGCGGCCACAACTGGGCGCAGCCCTCTGGGTGGTAATTGAAAGCCAACCGCTCTGAGTAATGGCTCATCAATCAGGGCCGCAACAAATGGCTTACCAAGCGGCCAAAGCCATTCTGGGAGATACATTCCAAGCAATAGATCGCGAGTAGCATTAGCAATTTGGGCATTACTTGGCCCATAACGGAAGTATTCACGCTCATAGGCGAGATTGAACTGCTCAAACTGATCGAGCGAGGTGGGCAGATTCTTGATGTTCATACGGCGGCCAACTTCCATCCAATAAGCGAATGCTGCTGTGCGCTCATGTTGGGTATATGGCCGCCAGGCGAAGCGGTCAATCCAACGGATCGGCTCAAACACAAATGTCGAGAGCGTATACAGATATTCGTCGTTGGGGATGGAATAGCGCCCATGCTGCTGGTTCATACGGCGCAGCGCGGCCTTCCCACGTGGGCTATCATAGCCATGTTCCAGAATCTCACCAAGGATCAGCACGGTGTCATCGTAGCGCTTGCGCGTACGATTGATAAACTCGCCAGTGCTGACCAATAATGGCGTGCCCTTGGCGATGCCAAAGGTACGAAAGAGTGCAAGTTCAAGTGCGCGTGTGTAATCCCAGGGGAAATCGTAGCATGTGCTCAAATAGCAGATCTGCTGATGATCCCGAATTGGATCAAGCGTCAGAATATAATCGCGGATCGAAAATCGCGAGCGAATGTCGGGCACATTGTAGGTCATAAGATCCTCCCATAATCTTAGCGATCAATCATTCTGCTAGAATAAGTATCGCGCGATCAAAGGATTGATACCAGCCCAAGAACTGCTCGCTTTCTGTTCATTTAGATCTGATCATTGCTTCAAATAATAAATCTGCATCGGCCCATAGGTGGGATCATCAATTGTTGCAACCAACCTGGCTTGATGCTTCTTCATATAGCGCCAGAAGAGCCCAAAACTCACATGCTGGGGGTGTTGCGGCTCCGCCAGACGATCCAGATGTTCGGCAATATTCCTATCGATTAGAAATACATCTGGCCGAAACAGTCCAATCGCATTATCGATCGGGATCGTCCCATCAAGCTTAATCTCAGGCTCGGTAAGCAATACTGGCACAACCCATGTCTGAAACGGGTGATCACGCAATTGAAACCAATAATTATGCAGCCCCATCACACGTGCACCTGCCGGGATCTGCGCTGAGATCCGCGCCATATAGGCATCAAACGAACTGAGTTTCGCAGCCTCACTATGGCTAACCACCACCCGTTGGCCACCTTCAGCCAAAACAAGCAGCAATACACCAAGTAGCACGCCGCGAACCACACGCTGCCGATACAGATCCCATACCCAAATTCCTAAACATGCCAGCAGAATCGCCAATAGCGGCCAGATCGCAATCGTATAACTGTAGGTCTTAGGCTCAAATAGCACCGTAAAGAGTAACAGATGCACAAACAGGGCGATTGCGACGCTAAAACCCGGCAATCCACCGATCCGCCGCTTTGGCCAAAGCGCCAGTCCAAAGGCAACCGGAAGCCCTAATACAGCCAGCCAACCACCAACTCGCGTAAAATCTGGCCCAGATTGCAGCATAAGACCAAGCTGCCGGTAACGATCTGGCTCACGCGAGATATTATCCTGATAGAAGCGCAGGGTAAGCAGATCAAACCGCCGACCAACAATCCGCATCTGCCCAAGATAATCGGCCCAGTTTGCCACAACATAGCCAACCCAGGGCAGCCAGACAACCACAAAACCGGCGAAGAGTAGATAGATATGTGGGCTACGCAAAGCACTTGGCCCGCGCCGCCATATGTGTGCAATAAGCAGCGCTGGTAACCAGAATAAGCCATACAAATGCGTTAAGCCAGCCAACCCAATCAACACGCCCGACACCACATACCAGCGGGAGCGATCGAGTTGTTCCGCTCGATTAAATGCAGCACATGCCAGAAGTCCAAACAGCGGTACCGCAATATCATAGCGCCCAATCCGCGCAATATCGAGCAGTGGTATACCAGTTTGTGGCGTACCGATCATGATGCGCTGGCCAACCAACAATACGATCGCCAGCGCGCCAAC
This sequence comes from Roseiflexaceae bacterium, assembly GCA_031362265.1. Lineage (GTDB taxonomy): Bacteria > Chloroflexota > Chloroflexia > Chloroflexales > Roseiflexaceae > JANLSE01. Next base: position 2,072 of record JANLSE010000091.1, on the reverse strand, counting down.
CCGTACACCACCAACTTGACGCCCAACAAGAAATGTGAATAGTAACACCAATAAACCACACAGCAGTGGCATCAGGCGTATTTGAAATGTTCCAATACCAACGAGTTTGAAGAGGCCAGCCAACAGCCAGGGATATGTGGGCATGAAATCAAAATAATGCTTGTCCATCCCCGCATACCCAGAAAACATCTGCGAGCCATAGGTGCCCTGTGTTACTAGGCTATATGCTACAGAGGCAATCCATGGCTCATCCTGGTTCCAGGCAGGAAAGATCATGATATCGCTCAGACCAATCGCCAGGTATGCCCCACAGGCAGCAATCGCAATGATCCAGGGCGTCCAACGCATGAGCCAGGCCATCAATCTCTCCAGGTATTTAGAAGAAACCTACACTGCCGCGTGAATTTTCTCAACAGCTGCCAGAATATCGTCCATGTCCTGGCGCGAACCAAGCAACACACTCTGGCCAGCAATCCAGATCGATTCTTCTTCGCAGACACGTACCGTAACCGGGCAATCTGGCTTCACCTCAGCGATACCGATTGCTTTGCGTAGTTCGGCACTGCCTTGGCGTACGCCCTCAGTCTCATAGATTGGCACATACCCTGCCGCACAAGGAATCCCTTCTGCACGCATTGCTTCAATAAACCGTGCACGCTCCCAACCGCCAAATGCCTCGGGATCGTAGCGCGCAATCACCAAATGGAACCCATGGCGCGTAACACGATCATCATCTGGCTGGGGTGTGAGGCCACCAATCGCACGCAGCCCATCACACAAATAACGGCCATTGGCAAGTCGCAGGCTCGTCTGTTCTTCAAGGCGCGTCAGTTGTGCGCGTAGAATCGCCGCCTGGAACTGGCTTAGCCGCAAATTATCGCCAAGGACTTCGTGCTGATACCAGAGACCGCCTGGTGTGCGGCCACAATTCTTGTACGACCACGCGCCCTCATAGAGTTCGGCGTCATTCGTGGTAAGCGCGCCGCCCTCGCCCGAGTTAATATTCTTCGAGGATTGGAAGCTAAAACTGCCCATATCGCCAATCGAGCCAACCGAATGATCACGCCAGCGGGCACCAATCGCCTGGGCCGCATCCTCAATCACTCGCAGCCCATGGCGGCGCCCAACCTCCATTAGGCGATCCATATCGGCTGGATAGCCACCAATATGCACAGGAATGATCGCACGGGTTCGCGGCGTGATACATGCCTCAACCGCCAGTGGATCGAGTGTGTACGTTAGTGGATCAATATCAGCAAACACCGGTAGCGCGCCAGCCAGTAGGCAGGCACTCGCAGTGGCCACAAAGGTGTAGGGTGGGACAATCACCTCATCACCATAGCCGATTCCGCATGCACGTAGAGCCGCAACCAACGCCGATGTTCCAGTTGAAACTGTTAGACCATGGCGTACTCCAACAACCGCAGCAAGCTCAGCTTCAAAGGCCTCAGTCTCAGATCCGCCAATCCCCCACTGGCCAGAGTGCAACGCCCGCAATAGCGCCTGCTCCTCGCGCGCATCCCAGATCGGCCAACTCGTAAATGGTGCAGTTCGAACTGGCGTGCCGCCATTCACGGCAAGCTGCCCACTTGTGACATTCACTGTCATACATACCTCCTTGAGTATATTGTAAACCTGTCAGGTGCGGCCCTCGGAGCCACTGGAACGCTCATAGCAGCCCTAGCCGCACCTGACAGGTTTAGGGCGAATAGAATGAGCTTATACCGAGGGCAATACTTGCTGCCAACTGATCCCTTGATCTATTGAACTGAGCAAGCCGCCCGCATAGCATCCAGCATATAATATTCCCTTATGTGTCGCAAATGTAAGTGCGGCATCATTTCCTTGCAACACCAGCGTCCATGTCTTGCCGCCATCAAGCGAACGTGCAATCTGGCCGTCGGATGTTCCAGCCAGGCACAGCAATAGATCGGTGGGATGTGCCCAAAGGCTATTCACTCCAGCTGGCGAAGCTGCAAGTGGTGCCCATTGGCGCCCTTGATCATTCGAATAAAACATAGGCCCATCCTCACAGCCAGCATAAATTGTGTGATCGGTAGCATATTGTCGGC
>JANLSE010000068.1:0-1646 GCA_031362265.1 Roseiflexaceae bacterium | reverse complement strand
ATAGTGGCGATGCGCTTAAGGAGCAATGGCGTGAGGCAGTGCAAGATCTGGCATGGCGCATCCATCCCGATGATCTCCTGCTAATTCATCCATACTATGTAGCGAATATGTATGCCTATTATGCGCCACGAGTGACCACCGATACACTTCCGCAACCACAAACATTTCCGGTCTTTGCACAAGGCGATACCTGTGGCGAAACCGATCCGGCTGAGATTCGCAGGTGTTGGCAACGCCGCTATGAGCCATTCTTCAATCAGGCGGCCCAAGGCCACAAGCGCGCATTGCTGCTGATTGCCCCAGATCACGCCCGCACAGTCGATCCACCCAAATCACTCGCAGAATTGCGCGCCGAAACCCCTGCCGGGCAACCATTGCCAACAGAGGCCGACCGTTATGGTTGGGTTGGGTTACGCTTCCAATATCCCCAAAAGACATGGCCGTGTGGCGGGACAGGCACCGCACTGATTGGGGTTGAAGTTATGTGTCAGAGCTTCCCAGAGACATTCAGCAGCCAAGCAGGTCTGCCTGGTACAATCCCGCAACCCGCAATTCAAGTTGACGTAACGTTTGGCAATGAGTTACATTTGCGTGGCTTTTCGCTCATGCCACATGGCGGGCGATTCCAGGCGGGTGGTACCCTTCCGATCACGCTCTATTGGTCGGCAACTGTGCCACCAAGCGAGAATTACCGTATATTTCTGCATCTTTGCCAGGATTGTGAGCAGCCACCGGTTGCGAACGATGATGGGCCACCGCTCGGTGGCTTTGCGCCAGCAGGACTCACCAGTACATGGTTACCCGGCGATCCGCTCCATGATGAACGGGTCGTGCGTCTACCCGCTCATTTGCCAGCTGGGCGTTATATGCTGCTTTTGGGCGTTTATTCTGGTGATCAGCGCCTTGCGATTGTTGGCAATGCGCAGATACTCAGTGCGAATCGCTTGGTCTTGGGGGAGATCGAAGTTGAAGCAGTGAAGCGCTGAAGCAGTGAAGCGCTGAAGCGGGGTGCCCTCTGGGCCAAGCAATGAACGTTGGAATGATGGAACGATGAATGCTTTTGTAATCGTCTCCCTTCTAAATCTCCGTGTCTCTGTGTCTCTGTGGTAAAACAAATAAAGCATACGTATGGTTCTGTTGTACGCTCTTGCGCTTGTACGCCGTGCGCTGAGTATCGAGTATAATCTCCTCTTAGGAGGAAACCTGTGAACACACGCGATTTGCCTAACCTGCTGGGTCTTTTTCGGATTGTAACAACGCCATTACTTGTGATTCTGATTATGCTGGCCGCACCCTGGGCTGATTTGAGTGCTGCTATCTTACTGCTTGTGATGGCCGCAACCGATATTGCCGATGGGCGCATCGCCCGTAAACTTAAGGTGGTCTCTTCACTTGGGATCTTCCTGGATACGATCTCCGATAAGATTTTTGTAGCGGGTGCCATGATTCCAATGGTCGAGCGTGGGCTACTACCGGCTTGGTTGGCTGTCATCGTGATCGTGCGCGAGTTTGGAGTATCTGGGCTGCGATCATTTGCTGCTGCAGTTGGCGTTGTTATTCCTGCGCGCCAGTGGGGCAAACAGAAGATGATATTTACAGTGACCGCACTTGTCTGGTGCCTGATTCATACTGCTGCTGTCGCATGG
>JANLSE010000061.1:0-7673 GCA_031362265.1 Roseiflexaceae bacterium | reverse complement strand
TATCCGCCACCGGAACTGTAAAGGCCGGAATGGATGTCAATCCGGCAGTTGTGGCAATCAACGAACCTTTCGCGCCACGCGTCACGACCATGGTAAGATCCGGCCGTTCCGCAAGCAATTCAGCAATGGCCTGGTAGATATCGGCTTGAGCGCGCCAAGCCAGGAAGTTTTCTTCATCGGAGAAGAAGTAATCGGTGAGAGCGACCATCCGCGCCACATGCTCGGCATGATTCGGCACATTGATATGCTGTTCAGACATTTGCATATCGAAGGCGACTGGAATGCCCATGCGCTTTGCTCGCCCCGCTGCCTCGATTGCGGTGTCGGCCGGATCCATGTCGGTAAAGAAGAGCCGAGCCGACTGGATCAACACATCCGGCACCTCCTCGGCACGCAGATACAAGCGCGGCGGTAGGTTGGTGACCAATCCCGCCCGCTCCAGTGCCGGATTGACCATCAATACCGTCACCGGCGCGGGCGTATTGGGGCGCTGCACGATATGATCGGTGATAACGCCCGCCTGTTGCAGCTCGTTGATCGCCAGATCGCCCAGGGCATCATCGCCAGTGGCGCACACCAGCGCCACTCGTCCGCCCAACCGCGCAACTGCATGCGCCAGATTGGCCGTCATTCCGCCGCCAGTCCACAGGATCTTGTTAGCCACGATGCCGTCGCCAGCTACCGGATAGCGGTCGACCCAGGCCAGCAGATCGAGCGTCATATGGCCAAGCGCCAGGATATCAAACGTAGAAGCGGCGTTGGGGCGTTCCACGTGTTCCCTTTCTGTTGTTTGTTGTTCTGAACCCTGCCTTAGCGCTCAAACCAACCTTCCAGCATGCTGGTGTAGATAATTTTCTGTAAGAAGTCCATTGGGCCGCGTTCTGGCGGTCGGTCGGGATTGCGACCTTTGCCGACCGAGACATAATAGGCGAACAGTTGCAGTGGTATCCAGGCCACCAGCGGGCCAAACATTTCGTCGTGATTGGCTACCTGGCAGTAGACAACATCCAGTTCGGCCCACAATTCTTGCTCCTGGGCCGGGCCGACCACCACTAACTGCCCGCCATTCGAGCTGACATGCTGACAGATCAGCCGACTACGTTCGCCAATCTGGCCGGGCGTGGTAATGACAAACACCGGGTCGTTTGGCCTGATCGACAGGCTGTGCAGATGGGCATACTCTTCCAGGTTGGTGGCCTCGGAGCGGCTCTGGCTGGTTTCTTTCATTTTGGCCGCTGCTAGTTGCGCGGTGGCCCAGTTTGGCCCGGAACCGATGAATGCGTAGATCGGGGCTTCGACATGCTGTTGGGCCAGTTGCTCCATCTGCGGGGCCAGTGCCAATGCTTCCGTGATCGCCTGCGGCACGCCCGCATACAGCCCCTGCCGTAATATGGCAATTTCGGCGGCTGGCAGCGTAGCGGCGGCTTCGGCCCAGTGCAATGCCAGGGCGTACAGCAGGGCCAGAGCAGTGGTGGTTTGTTTGGTCGGGAAGGAGTCGGACCAGCCGGCCTGCGTTTGAATGACCTGATCCGTTTCCGCAGTGATCGGGCTGGGGTTCAGATTGGTCAGCGCAAAGGCGGGTGCGCCCTTCTGCGCGGCCAGCCGGGCTGCGTCGATCACCTTGATCGTTTTGCCGGAGGAGGTGACCAGTACAATCAGGGTTTGTTCGTTGATATGCTGATGCCGATACATGGCAAACTCGGCCGCCTCGATCGACTCGGCCGGCAGGCCAGCCCAACGCTCAAAGGCGTAGACCGCCGCCAACCCGAGCATGTAGGGGTCGCCGCAGCCCACTAGGATGACACGTTTGACCTGACCCACATAGCGATGCGCCAGTTCCCTTAAATGTGGGTCGGAATGCTGGAGGCTCTGTTTGATAACTTCCGGCTGTTGACGGATTTCCCTGAGAAAGTGATACTCTTTAGGCATAGAAGTCTCCTTCTTCATCGAAATGCTTCCCATCACAATGATGATCTGACTTTGGGGTCATCTGCTGTAATTAGTATAGTATAGCATTTAGTCGAAGACCTTCCGTGCAGTCAAGAATGCCTCTCCTCGCCGCAAGCCCGGTGTGCTTGTAGCAGCAGAACGACTTGAAGTACGCTAGAATAGCGTACTGGCGACACTTGCGGGAGAATTGTAGCTCGACACTGGTCGTGATCTGCGCACGCTCTAGAAAATGGATTGTATGAAACAGAGTCTGGCACTTGCTGGCATCATCGGCGGACTATTTTGGGTTTGTCTGGCGTTCTTTCCGCCTGTAGGCGTGCGGGAAACACGCGACTACGAAATACTCTGGAATCGTCTCTGGACACCGGCTTTGGTGTGCATGGGTCTCGGTTTTATCGGGCTCTTTCAAACGTTTCGCGCTGGGGCTTCACGATCTGGCAAGATTGGTATGGCCGCCATGCTGATTGGATTAGTATTGATGATTGGCAGTAACTTCACCGAGTATTGGATGCTCAGTGCATTACCTCATGAAGGACCAAACGGAATCATTCGTGGGGTTGTCTGGATGACATTTCTTGCGGGCACATTGCTAATGCTCCTAGCTACAGCAATCACTGGTATCACTATGATGCGCACTGAGGGCTTCCCGCGGTGGCTCAGTCTGCTCTTCGTGTTGATGTTGCCACTAACTATCGCCATCGGATTCGTCAGTCTGAATTGGGCTGGAACGCCAATCGGCATCCTGAGTATCATTGTCGGCAGCTTTGGACTGCGACCGAGAACTGCGCTACATGTAGCGTAGAACTACTGCCTCCGCCCGCTACGACATAGCAGCATATCGGTTAGTGCGCATTGCTAACTTGCGGCAGATAGACGTTCCTGATTACCGTTGGAGGGCCGTCGATCTGTACGCTCATCGCACTATTAATAGATGCATTTACGGTTACCCATAATTCTTTGGTAGCTGGATTCAGGGAGACAAAGGCTCCCGCATTAGCACCGACATTAATTGTGAGCGGATTGTCGTCGATGGTGATTGTGGGTAGTTGTTGGGTGGAATAGTTCTGAACCACAAACATTGGGTTTTTAACAAATGTGCCAACTGCTGGCGTAAAGGTGAATGCCACCTGGTTGTTGTTTGCGTTCAGGTAGTAGGCGGCATAGCTATCGTTATACCCATTGGTAATATTCTTCAGTTGACTTGCGCCTGGCCCCTTCGCCACCTGTGTGGCCAGTGAACCTGGATTTACAGCGCTGATTGTCGCTGCATTCAGCGCTTCGACCGCCTCAATGGTGAGCGCCACATCACCCGCCTGAGCGTTCCCCTGACGAGTTTTTGGTCCCAGGACGATGAAGGTGGCATACGACCGATCACCACGACCATCTGCGGTGCCAGAATAATCAAACAAATCAAAACTTGAAGCTCCCAGCCAGCCATACGGAGATCCCCAGGCGATCAGCTTGGTGCCTGTGGCGTCGTTTACCGGTTTGCCGGAAGTTGGGTCCCAATCAAAATTCATTAATTGGTACGGCCAACCACTGACGCATGGTACGGCATAGGTGCGGATGTCGCCGCCGAAGTCGGTACAATTTCCTTTATTCAGATAGCTCTCTGCAGATGTATGGCCTCGTTCGCGCCCCACAACACGATCCTGATAGCCCATTTCTTTGTCGGCGATGCGCGTCTGCACGATTCCCATTTCTGCATTTTCATTTGCCGTCCATGCCTGGGTGAAGCACACGGTATTCGGCGTGTTATAGGTCCAGGGTGAATTCAAGGTCAACTGCGCATCGGTGGTGGTGAATTTCAGACCAAAATCACCCCAGGCGACACCGCCAACCGCATCGCCGTCGTTTAGATTGGCCGCACCATCGAAATTGAGCGAACCATAAGGCCCGCGCACATCCATGCGGTAATCGTCAAAATTGCGGTTTTGAGGATTGGTAGCTTGACCCATCTTCCAGGTAACCGCCCAGACGGGATGGTCGCGTCCCGTCGCGATAAACCATTCAATCACCACTGGAATCTTAATCCCGAAGCCTCCGCCCTCTTTATCCCGGTCGTAAACAAACTCGACCCGATGGATGGCATGGTGGGCACCCGAGAAAACGATCTGTTCGACTTTGCTTGGCGCATTGGCTTTGCCCAAAGGAGAATTACCAGTTTCGGTATTGTGTGACACGACATAGCCAAAACCCGGATGACCATAGGCATCATCGTTGGCGCTTCGTGAGATGACTTGTTGACCATCGTCGAAACTGAAATCGTACTCGTAGAGATAGGCACCCAGTGTTATCGTCCGTGCGGCGTTACGTGAATCATTCCAGGTGATAAGATTAACGTTCCTTGTAGGCGCAACGCCTTCTGGATCAGAGCGGATGCCACCCGCAACCGAGGTGATGCTGTTGGCTGAGGTACCCAAGAGCTGCACACCACTCCCGCCAATGATGAATGTATCATCTATAGTATTGGATGAGCGAGTATCACCCTGTGCGGAGCGCCCACCGAAAAGGGCGAGCAGCCCACCGGCAGCACCAGTGCTAAGCGCTTTGAGGAATTGTCGACGAGTGTTACCTGTTGTGAGCTCTTTATCGAGCGTATTAAAGTCATCATTACTCATCGTGGTTTCCTCCTACTTAGCTTGCCCGAAGCGCCGTCTGCAGATCGCCAAATGTCTGCACGCCCTGCAAGTTTAGCCCAAGCGCGACAATCGCCTGCGCGACCTCGGGGCGGATGCCCACCAGCGTGACTTCGGTGCCTAGCAGGTGCCCGGCCTGCACCGCGGCGATCAGCCCCTGCGCCACTTGGCTGTCCACCACCCGTACACTGGTGATGTCCAGCAGCAGCCGACGCGCCGATGAGCGTTCCAGTGCGCCGAGTGCCTGCTTAGGTTCGAGCACTGCATCGTCGGAGGATGCCGCAGTTGTCAACATCATACATTTCTTATTTTCTTGCAGTCTTGCATTTCTTGTGCGGATTATACTAACATACTTTGCACAGAAAGGAATGCGCGATGACACGCAGCTCAACCAACAATAGCGGCCAGAACCTCAATGCCGAAATCTTCGCGAAACGCGAGCGGGATTGGCGCAATCGACAACCACGACATTCCACGTATCGCAAGCCAGATCCTCAAGACTTTACAGCGCCGACTGGCTCAGGCGCTTCAATTCACGCTTTGGTATGATTGGTCGTCATGTCAGTGGCATTTTCAAGCTATTCGGGGCTATGGAGACCATTAGGCCTAGTGGCGATCTCAGTCCTCAGCTCACCGCTTTCTTCACGAGCGCGCTGATCCGTGCCTCTTCGATGGCAGTTAACTCCTTCAGCGCGAAGGCGGTCGGCCACAGGGCACCTTCGTCGAGGTTCGCCGTGTCGTTGAAGCCGAGCGTCGCGTACCTCGTGTTGAACTTCTGCGCACTTTGGAAGAAGCAGACGATCTTGCCATCCTTGGCATACGCGGGCATCCCATACCAGGTTTTTGGCGCGAGGTCTGGCGCGTTGGCTGTGATGATCTCATGGAGCCGCTTGGCCATGGCGCGCTCTGGTTCCGGCATCTCGGCGATCTTCGCGAGCACTTCGCTTTCCCCTTCCGCCTTGTCCTTGTTCGCGCGCGCTTCCGCCTTCAACTCTTTGGCGCGTTCCTTCATCGCGGATCGTTCCTCGTCTGCGAATCCCTTGGACTTCTTGCTGATCGCAGTGGTACTCGTGGCGGACGTCTGTGTGTCCTGCTTTGGGCTCATAGAAACCTCCTTATACTGACTTGTGTTGGAAACTTCGCCGCTCAGATTTAGTACCCCTGCGGCATCGGCTCGCCGGTCTCTAGTAACGTCTTCATGTTGCTGAGGATCCACGTCCAGCCGCCGCCCTGCAAACCCTGGTAGGTCGCAGTCTCGCTTTGGAAGTCCTCGTGGACGACTGTGACCTTCGTGACGCCGCCGGGCATCGACTCCAGTTCCCAGGTTACCTTCGTAGGTGCGTCTTCGTTCATCGGGGGCCAGAGGGAATGGTAGGTGTGCACCAGTCTGTTGGGTGAATCGGACGAGACGACCTCCCCTTCTATAATTGGCGAGCCGTTCGGCATGTGGTAGGTGAAGGGTGAGCCGACGGTGAGATCGGTCGTAAGCGTACTGCCATAGTAGTAGCGGGAAGTGAACTCTGGTGTGGTGATGGCCTCCCACACGCGCTCCTGCGGCGCCTTGATGATGATCTGATACACGAGCTTGGGCTTCGAAACTGTGGTCATGATATTTCCTCCTTCAAGCGCGGTTTTGAGATCGACAAGCGCGCTCGCACGCGCTGCCGAGTATTTGTTGATCCAGCGATTCGAGATGAGCTGGATTGGAACCGGGTTTAGGTAGTGAAGTTTCTCGCGACCCACTTTGCGCGTGGCAATCAGTCCGGCCTCTTGCAGCACACGCAGGTGCTTCATCACTCCAAACCGCGTCATTGGCAGCTCCGACTCTAGCTCAGTGAGGGTGCGGCCATCGCGCTCAAAGAGGAGGTCAAGCAGCCGTCGACGACTTGGATCGGCAAGGGCACGAAAAACAGCTTCATCTTCCATAGCTATATTATATGTGACTTAATGGTCACATGTCAAGAGGTATACTGCAATTGCTTATGCTGTGCCAGATGTGTCACTCGGTTTGTACACTTCCCTAATGCACGCTATACTCATACCATAACATCCCTAACAGCAACAACCCGTGGCGAAAGGTACTCGAATGGCGCGCACAACCGCACAGGTAGATGGTGCCACATTAATGCTCGCTACACACGATGCCAGCCCGATTATGGTGGACACGCCGGAATGGTTTGCCTGGTTGGAGCACGCGACGACATTCGCGTTTATCAGCCCATCTGGGCGCTTCACTGCCCGCAAGGAACAGCAGGCGCGCGGTGGCGGATATTGGAAAGCCTATCGTACCTCTCAGGGCATCCTGCACCGAGCCTATCTCGGCAAGGCGCAGGATCTCACCCTTGATCGACTGAACCGCGCTGTTGCGACTCTGGCGGCTGCCACTACACCTGCTACTCCTCATCCAGCGGTTCGCACGGCGGATCGCCCCACTGCTACAGCGGTATTGTCATCTGATTTGCTCGCCACCAAACTCTTCGTCCCGCCCGCCCGTGCCAATCTCGTCGTCCGTCCGCGCCTATTTGAATGCCTCGAAGCAGGCCTGCGAGACAAACTAACCTTAGTCGCGGCTCCAGCCGGCTTCGGCAAGACCACGCTACTGAGTGCGTGGCGCGCGACTGCCGCCGGTAGCACGCTGCGCTTCGGCTGGGTGTCGCTCGATAGCGCGGATAATGACCCGCTGCGATTCTGGAGCTATGTGATCACCGCACTGGACAGGCTCTCGCCCGGGGTTGGCACAACTGCGCTGGCCTTACTCCAATCGCCACAGCCGCCACCGATTGAGCGTATCCTGACGAGCGTGCTGAATGCCTTCAGCGCAGCCTCCGCCGTGCCTTCAGTGCAGGACAGTGCCCTGGTGCTCGACGACTACCATGTGATCACGGCACCGGCTATTCACGCTGCGCTGGCGCTGCTTCTGGAGTATCTGCCACCCCAGCTACACCTGGTGGTTCTCACGCGCGCCGATCCAGCGCTGCCGCTGCCGCGCCTGCGTGCACGCGGCGCCATGACCGAGTTGCATGCTCGCGATCTGCGGTTCACCCCCGACGAAGGTGCGGCATTTCTCAATCAGGTGATGGGGCT
>JANLSE010000047.1:0-2993 GCA_031362265.1 Roseiflexaceae bacterium | reverse complement strand
GATTTCTGGATCCTGTTCACCACCCGCGTGTTCATCCTAGGTCTTATCGCGCTGTCCTTTGATCTGGTCTGGGGCTACGCCGGCATCATGAGCTTTGGTCAGGCGCTATTCTTCGGGATGGCAGGTTACAGTGCGGCGCTCATCGCCACGAAACTCGAGATTACATCCGTATTCATCATCATTCCAGCCGCCGGGCTGGTGGGTCTGTTCGTGGCATTTCTGATGGCAGCGCTGGTCATACTTGGCAAGCGCGAGCCCAGTATGGTGTTTGTTGCACTTGGCACGCTCACTGGGAGCTATGTAGTTGAGCGGCTGGCGCGTGGTTGGTCCTATGTTGGCGGACAGAATGGCATTCCCAGCCTGCCACGCCTCACGGCGGGTCGCTTCGAACTGACCGAAGGCCCGATTTTTTATTACATGGCACTGGTGATTCTGGTTCTGGTTTATCTCGCCTTGCGCTGGTTTACGCGCTCGCAGTTTGGGCTGGTGCTCGCAGGGCTCAGGCAGAAGGAAGCGCGCATTGCATTCTTTGGCTATCGAACGCAGAACTACAAGGGCATCACATTCTGTCTGAGCGGAATGATCGCGGGTTTGGCGGGCGGGCTATACGGTTTTCATGAAGGCTACATTGGCCCCGGACAACTTGGACCGGTGCTGTCCACACAGGTTGTACTCTATACGCTGTTCGGCGGGGCAGGCACCTTGATCGGTTCCATCATCGGCGTGGGCTTGATCGATTTGTTCAGCTTCCATCTTTCTGAGGTCTGGGACACCGGCTGGCCCGTGGTGTTGGGCTTGCTTCTACTGGTGGTGGTGATATTCAAGCCCACCGGACTCATTGGATTCGTGGTGAGTGATCGTGAGCGTGTCGGTTTCTTTGGACGCCTTAGCAAGCAACCCAATCCCGTGAAGGGCCCGGCATGAGCTTGCTCCTCTGCCATGACGTGACCAAGACCTTCGGTGCATTGACCGCGCTGGATCGTGCGCAGCTTGAGGTCAAACCTAACCAGTTTCACGGGCTCATCGGCCCAAATGGATCCGGCAAGACCACATTACTCAAGTGCATCGCCGGTGCCGAATTCTGTTCGACTGGTACGATCCATCTGTCCGGAGCGGATATTTCGCGACGTACGCCAACGGAGCGAGCCCATGCCGGTTTGAGCATGAAGTTCCAGATCACCGCAGTGTTGCCTGAGCTTTCCGTGTACGACAATGTGCTGCTCGCCCTGCAATCGCGGGACTCCTGGGTGAGCTTGCTATTTTCGCGATCGCGGCGTGCGCTACACGAGCAGGTGATGAGTACATTGGAGCGCTTCAAGTTGATCGAGCGTCCGGACGAGCTCGCGGGCTATCTTTCCCATGGTCAGCAGCAGTGGTTGGAGATTGCCATGGCCTTGGCGCGTGAGCCCAAGTTGCTGCTGCTGGATGAGCCCACAGCCGGCATGAGTCCGCAGGAACGTCGCGCCACCGGCGAATTGCTCATACCCATCAAACGGCATTGCTCGATGCTCATCGTGGAACACGATCTCGAATTTATCAAGGACATCTGCGATTGGCTCACCGTGCTGGATCAGGGACAGGTCGTAGCCAGTGGCCCGACTCGCGAAGTGCAAGAAAATCCGCGGGTGAAAGAGGCCTACCTGAGCCATGTCTGAGCCGCTGCGTCAGGCCACTGGCCTGTCCACCTACTATGGTACAAGTCAGGCCTTGTTCGAGGTCTCGCTCGCGGTGCCACGGCGTGGGGGCGTGGCCATTCTTGGACGTAACGGGGCAGGTAAAACGACCTTGCTCAAGACTCTCGCCGGCGAGCTGAGTCCGCGACAAGGCAGTATCCGGTTTGAGAACGCCGACGTTACCGCACGCCCCACAGAACGCCGTGTACGCAACGGGTTGGGACATGTACCCCAGGAGCAAGCAGTGTTTGGCGGACTTACGGTGCGCGAAAATCTGCTCCTGGGCAGCATGGCTGATCCAAACAAGGGTGTGTATATCGACGAGGTGCTGCAGCTTTTTCCCAGGCTGGGCGAACGTTTTTCGCAACAGGCCGGTACCTTGAGCGGAGGCGAGCGCAAAATGCTGGCCATTGGTCGTGCGCTGCTGGGACGGCCCAGGTTGCTCATGCTTGACGAGCCCACCGAGGGCGTCTGGCACGGTGTCGTTGAGGAAATCGCGCTGCGGCTTGAAGCCTTGTCAAAGGACATCGCGCTACTCATTGTGGAACAGCACATTGAACTCGCCTTGCGTATTTCGCAGTACTGTTACGTTATGGATCGCGGGCTAATCGCCCTGGAAGGCCCTTCCGCCCAAGTGCGCAACGATCCCAACCTAATGCGCCTGCTGGCGCCGTAGGTTTTTTACAAGGAGGAAATCATGGCTGTGCCACCTATTACCCCAGAGCAGGTTCTCGATGCAGCTGATGTTGTCGGGTTGTCGCTCACCCCGGCGGATGTCGATTCGTACATCGGTCTCATGAAGGGATTCATTGACGCCTACAACATCGTCGATGGTCTGCCCGACAATCTCCCCGAAGTGAAGTACCCGCGCACGCCGGGCCGTTTCCCCACGGCCGAAGAGAATCCGCGCAATGCCTGGTACGTGAAGACTTCCATCAAGGGAGCCTCGACTGGCAAGCTCGCCGGCAAGCGTATCGTCGCGAAAGACAACGTCATGGTGGCGGGCGTACCCATGATGAATGGTTCCTCCATCCTCGAAGGCTATGTGCCGGATATCGACGCCACGGTGATCTCGCGCATTCTGGACGCAGGCGGTGAGATCGCGGGCAAGGCCCACTGCGAGGGCTACTGCATCTCGGGTGGAAGCCACACCGGCGCCAAGGGCCCGGTGCACAACCCTCACAAAATGGGCTACTCCGCTGGCGGATCGTCTTCTGGCAGCGGTGTGCTGGTATCGCTGGGCGAAGTGGATATGGCCCTGGGTGGCGATCAAGGAGGCTCAATACGCATGCCCTCAGCATGGTGCGGCATTGTCGGCAT
>JANLSE010000003.1:0-1753 GCA_031362265.1 Roseiflexaceae bacterium | reverse complement strand
GGCGCTGCGCGTCGCCTATCTTGTCTCGGCATCCACCACCGGCGTCCTGCCGAAGACGCCGATGATCGTCGAGCGCGGACGCGTGGTGCTTCGCTTCCGCAACGGTCTGAGGGACCTCGCCGGCGAGCGGGTGTTCGTTCGCTTGCGCCAGCTTGCACGGCTGATCGGCCGCGAGCCGGTCATGGAGCTGGAGTAGGGGCGTGCGTGCAATATCCGCAATTGGCGCAGTTCAAGATCATGCAACCCACCACAGACATCGTACAATGTCCCGTAGTCAGTTGTATTCAACCCAATCGCAAGTGCGTTCATTGTGAAATCGCGCCGCAATAAATCTTCTTGGAGGGTTGCTGGATGTACCTCTGGCAGTGCCGCTGGGAGTGGGTAGCGTTCCTCACGAGCAGTCACAAAGTCCAAGATAAGTCCGGCTGCCGAACTTGGATCGCGAACCTCCACCATTGCCGTACCAAATTGTACATGGTGGGTCACACGCCCACCAATCTGGGTTGCTAACGCATCGGCCAGGCCAATTGCATCACCCTCAACCGTTAGATCCAGATCGCCTATAGTACGGCCCAGCAACATATCGCGCACAGCGCCACCTACAAGGTACAATCGCCAGTTATTCCGCGCAGCAATCTCTGCCGCCAGATGTAGCAAATCGCGGACATGTGGTGGCAGAAATGCGTCAAGGGTAGCAGAAAGATTGATGTTCCGAAGCGAAATGTCATTCATAGCATCAAAGTATAACATGCTGTTCAGTTACGGTTGTTGGGCGAACCTTGTATTTGCCGCCTTACAGTATGGCTAAGGCGCACGGAACACAGAAGAACGTTGGAGACAAGCGCAGTGCACAAATGCACCTCACTGTACTCCAACGTTCCAACACTACACCGGGGCACCCTTTGGGTCTGGTACCCGGCTCCTGCGTTCCAACGCTTCTAAGCTACACGTTTGGCCTGACACCCAAGGTCACA
This sequence comes from Roseiflexaceae bacterium, assembly GCA_031362265.1. GTDB lineage: Bacteria > Chloroflexota > Chloroflexia > Chloroflexales > Roseiflexaceae > JANLSE01. The sequence continues at coordinate 779 of JANLSE010000003.1, read as the reverse complement.
TCAACCGTTGTTGTCTGGCTGCCACGTAAGATTTGGAGCTTCACAACCTGGCCAGGTTGATATTGTATCAAAAGTTGCCTGAGCGACGTAGTGCTATCAAGTTTGGCATCGCCAATACCGACAATAATGTCGCCCTGGCGTAGCCCAGCTACCCCCGCCGGGCCACGTGGCTGAACCTCACTTAGTAGTGCCCCTTGCTGTACAGGCAAATCGCGAAGCGCGGCAACATCGGCATCAATTTGAGTGTAGCTAATCCCCAAGAATGGATGTGCAACTTTACCTGTTGCAATCAATTGTGAACTAACAATCTTGACAGTATTGCTTGGGATCGAGAAGCCTAAACCTTCGACCACCGCACCATTCTGGTTGTTGCGTACGACCAAGGTGTTGATACCAATCACCTCACCACGCATATTGATCAGTGGCCCACCGCTATTGCCATTATTAATTGCGGCATCTGTTTGAATCAGGCCCTCTGGCGCATCGCCACCAATTGAGCGATTTAGTGCACTGACCACCCCAACCGTTACCGTATTCCGATAATCACCAAGTGGGCTACCAATTGCTACAACTGTTTCACCTGGCTGCAGCAGGCTCGAATCACCAAGTGGCAGAACCCCAGGAACTGGGCCATCAACCTTGATAACTGCTGTATCATTCAGTGGATCTGTGCCAACCAATGTAGCTTCGCGGCGGCTACCATCAGCAAAAATAACGGCTAACGATTGTTCGCCATCAACGACATGATTATTTGTCACAATATGGCCATCGTTGTCGAT
>JANLSE010000233.1:0-19939 GCA_031362265.1 Roseiflexaceae bacterium | reverse complement strand
TGGGCAATGGTTGATATGCCACGCACGAATGAACGCTTTGATAGTATTACCTCTGGTGTAGGAACATGGCAGGTGGCTAATACTGGTGCATGGCATACCGAAAATGCTCTGTCGGTTGGTTCACAGGTGTATGTGCTTGGCTACCTTGGCGAATCATATGGTGAGGCTAGCCTTGCTTGCCACCCATTGGATCAATCTGAGCCATTTGTGATCAGCTACCGCAGTGAGAAACAGATTGCACGTGGGGCTGGCACCCGTTCAAGTATGCTATTCCTAATCGCCGGATTTACGGGTGTCTTTGGTGTGTTGCTGCTTGTGCTGGCCGCGCAGCAATTGTTTTGAGAATGGAACGTCCTGTTTTGCGCTCTGCGTTGTGCGTTCTGCGTTGTGCGCTGTTGCGTTCAGCATCATATCGCTTCCTTATCACACATCCCTCAGCATACACCGTTTGGTGTCGTGGTATAATGCGCACGTTATGCCAAGACTTGCGATTGTTATTGTCAACTACAATACATGCGATTTGCTGCGGGCTTGCCTACAGTCATTAGCCGAAGGCGCGGCCCAGAACGCCACGATCTGGGTTGTGGATAATGCTTCGGGTGATGACAGCGCTACGATGGTGCAGGCCGAATTCCCGAGTGTTCGCCTGATTCTCAATCAGCAGAATACTGGCTATGCCGCCGCAAATAATCTGGCGATCCGTGAGGCGTTGCAGCAGGATGCCGAGTATGTGCTCTTGCTGAACCCCGATACGGTTGCGCCACCAAACGCGCTCGATCAGCTTATTGTATATCTGGAGCGCCACCCCGAGGTAGGCGCGTGTGGGCCACGGCTGTTATTGCCCGATGGCTCGCTCGATCTTGCCTGCCGACGTTCCTTTCCTACACCCGAAGTCTCGCTTTACCGCCTGCTTGGTTTAGCGAAGCTCTTCCCAAGGAGCCCACGCTTTGCGCGCTATAATATGACATATCTGAGTCCTGACATTGAGACCGAAGTGGATTCGGTGGTTGGGGCATGTATGTTGGTGCGCGCGAGTGTTGTGCGCGAGGTTGGCATGCTCGATGAGACGTATTTCATGTATGGTGAAGACCTCGATTGGGCCTTCCGCATCAAACAGTATGGCTGGCGTGTCATGTATGTGCCAAGTGTGGTGATTTATCACTACAAGCGTGCGTCCAGTAGCCAACGACCATTTGGCGCGATCCGTAATTTCTATGATGCAATGCGTATATTCTATCGGAAGTATTATGCCGCAACAACGCCTGCCCCATTGGGTTGGCTGATTGAGGCTGGCATCACTATCAAGGAGTTCATAGGCCTTGGCCGCAATCTCCTCCGCGCCCCGTCCGCACGCCGAGTTGAATAAACGCGGGCAGTTACGCCCCTGGCGGGCGCAGTTGCTCATTCTGTTTAGCTTGTTTGCTGGCGATTCTCTAGCTACAAACCTGGCTGCCACACAAGTTTACCGCTGGCGGCTTCAGGCTGATCTGACTCTGCAAGCCGCTTTTGATGCTACAACGCCAGGTACCTGGCAGATTGTGCTTGTCCTTCTGAACCTCACCATGGCGGTTGCATTTGCAGGTGGCGGATTATATACCCTACGGCGGGGTGTCTCACGAATTGATGAGAGCTTTCGCATCATTATTGCCTCGACACTTGGCCTTTCCGTGGCATTAGTTATTAATGCGCTCTTACCACAGTTCGGTGGCGAAGATTTGCCACTCGATCAAACGGTGCTGGTGATAGCCGGGGCGGCCATGTCGGCCTGCACTGTACTGGTGCGCGGATTTATTCGTACCACGATCTCCGTATTGCGGCGCTATGGGTTTGATACGCGACGGGTGGTGATTGTTGGTGCGCGTGCCCCTGGGCGTGAGATCAATACCCGCATTCAAGCCGAGCCAGAACTAGGCTACCGCGTGCAGGCATTTCTTTCTGATAGTGTACCGGTAGGGAATATCATCGATGGTGTGCCTGTGCTGGGTAAGCCTGAATCGATCGGGCGTGTTGTGCGGGCAGTTCGCGCCGATGAGGTTATTATCGCGCTCTCTGGGCGAACCCCGGATCAAGTGCTGGATCTTGTTTCGCTCGCTGAAGATGAATCTGTTGAGATTCGGGTTTACCCAGATGCGTTTCATCTGATTACGAATAATGGTGTGACAATTGGCGACATTAGTGGGCTGCCGCTGATCAGCATTCGTAATGTTGCATTGGATAGCCCACTCAACCGTGCAACAAAGCGTACACTCGATTTGCTTGTTGCGTGGGGGGTTCTGATCTTCGCATCACCACTCATGCTACTAGTGGCGCTTGCTATTCGAATCGGCTCGCGTGGCCCAGTCTTCTTTGTCCAGCAGCGCGTTGGCCTCGATAATTCGCCACTACCAACGATTAAGTTCCGTACCATGCGGGTGGATGCACAGCAGCTTGGCGATTGGACGACCAAGGATGATCCGCGGGTTACTGGCGTGGGTCGCTTCCTGCGTCGCTATTCGCTCGATGAACTGCCGCAGTTTATTAATGTCATTCGGGGAGAGATGAGTGTGGTTGGGCCGCGCCCCGAGCAGCCCAAGTATGTTGAACAGTTTAGTCAACATATTCCACGCTATATGCGCCGCCATAAACAGAAAGCTGGCATTACCGGCTGGGCACAGGCCAATGGCCTACGCGGTGATACCAGTATCGAAGAACGAACCCGCTACGATTTGTACTATGTCGAGAACTGGTCGTTGCTCTTCGATATTAAGATCATTATCAAAACGGCGCTCGACATCCTTACCGGGCAAAATCGTGGTGAGTAGTGGCCTCAATCTGGGGTTGTTGTCACTACTCATGCATTCCTGCCTTATACCAATGGCAGCACATCCCGTACCACATCCGTATCACTGCGAGGTGTGGCAACCCCTGCAAACAGCGACCACTGCTCGACATGCGTTACCGTAGCGCCGGGTTGTAGCGTCACCAATGGGCCAAGTGTCTCGATCTCAAGCATTTCAGCATTCGTGAAGCACTCAATTGAGCAGCCCAGATCGGGATAGTGCGCGCCAGCCTGATATACAACACGCTTGACAAAGAGCCGCCCATCGCGTGCATAGCCGATCCAGCCAGCTGGTGCCGCGAGGCCGATTTTCTGTGGTGCAGCCTGGTTCACATCCTGGCGCAAGAGTAGATGGCGCTGTCCAGCAACAATACGTGCATCGGTCAAATCGGTGTACGACCAGAGAACAAGTTGTGTTGCTGGCAGAAACGATTCACCATGTGCTTGCCAGGGGGGTAATGGCAGAATGCCAACGCCGCCAGGTGCCATGACCGAAATGGCCCAGGGTGCTAATTCAACTGCCCATGGCCCTGCATTTGTGAGCCGATGGGTGATCTCGGCATGTGCGAAGGTAGGGTCGAGCCGAATTTCGATCTCCTTGCGAATTCCAGTTGTTTCCTCGGCTGGTTGTAACAATTTGACCCCACCAGTTGGGAGATCCTCGGCAGTGATCGGGTTATTATCCGGGGCATAGGTGCGTGGCATGATCTCAGGTGCATGCCATAAACGATGGCCACCAAACGAGCGCCAAGTGTCGCCACCGGTTTTCCCCATATCATTGGCAAACTCAACAAACTCATTCTCACCATCAACAAACCCAAAGCGAATAATGCGCGGCCCAACATCGGTTGTCGCAATTAATTCGATCAAGCCATTCGTCAGGCGAACACAATTTGGCCATCCACCATAAGAGGTTGTTTGCATGGAGAACTCCTATTAAGCGATGGAGCGAGAGCAAGAGAACAAGAGAACAAAGAACCAAGAGCCAGGAGAACCGCAGAACCGCAGAACCGCAGAACCAGAAGAACAAGAGAACAAAGAACAAGAGAACAAGAACCAAGAACCACCCATAGTCGTACCGGCGAACCTTGTGTTCGCCGTGCTGAACCGCTGAACGGGTGCCAGGCCGGGGCACCCTTTGGGTCTGGCACCCCGCTTGGCCCAGAGGGCACCCCGCTTCAATGCTTCAGCGCTCTGCGTTCTTGCGCTCTTGCGCTCTTGCGTTCTGCGTTCTTGCGCTCTGCGCTAAATTCTTACCTCATGCCCCTCGGTTGCGGATTGGTAGATCGCATCGATCACCTTGGCGCGGCGTAGGCCCTCGGCGGCACCAGGAATTGCAGGTGTTCCATCGAGGATAGCCGAGACAAAGCGTTCAACCACCTGCACATGGCCACCGCCTGGCCGCACTTCGGGGGTGGATTGATGGGGTAGACCATTCACATCAGTGAAGAGCCGGATCGTCTGACCATGGGCGTAGTTTTTGACACTTAACTCAGCGCCACCCTCGGTTCCATACAGCACCACGCCGTAGTCATCTCCGGCCGAACTATGGGTAGCCCAACTGGCCTCTAACAGGAGTGTTGCACCACCCTCAAGCCGAATGAAGGCAGTCGCAAGATCTTCCACTTCATAGTCAACACTCTGGCCAGTGGATTTCTTTGCCTCCCAGCCCTTCAGACCACGTGGCCCAAATTCAGCGTAGGTATTGGCACTAACGGCCAGTGGCTTTGGCTCGCCAATCAGAAACATGGCAATATCCAGAATATGTACGCCAAGATCGATCAATGGCCCACCACCAGCCTGTTCTTTATTGACAAACCAACTGCCCAGGCCAGGGATGCCCTTGCGCCGCATCCAGTAGGCTTTTGCATAATAGATACGCCCTAAACCGCCTGCTTCAACATATTCACGTAGCCATTGGACATCGGTGCGTTGGCGATGATTGAACGAAATCATGAGAATCTTGCCAGCTGCCTGGGCTGCATCAAGCATGGCTTGGCCCTCAACTGCTGTCCGTGCGAGTGGCTTTTCCACCAGCACATGCTTACCAGCTTGGAGCGCGGCAATTGTCACTGGTGCATGGAGCGCATTCGGAACCGCAATACTCACTGCATCGATATCCGGCTGGGCAAGTAAATCGGTATACTCGCGATACGTGCGAGGTACATTATATTTTTTTGCTAGCTCTTGTACGCGTGCATCATCAAGGCCAGCGATCGCTACGAGCTCAACACGCGACTGAGCTGCATAACCTTCGGCATGCGCCCGCCCAACACCAGCGCCAATGATTCCAACACGTAGTGTGTTCGCCATATACCTATTCCTCTACCAATAGCCGTCGAAAGACGGAAACGTAAAGACACAACTTAGCCTTCCGGATCATCTTCCTTACTCAAATCCTTGAGTGTTGAGAGATCGGTCATTCGTTCGGTAAAGAGGATGCCATTGAGGTGATCAATCTCGTGTTGGAGTGCGCGCCCAAGGAGCCCATTTGCGCGCCGTAATCGCGTGCGTTTGCTATCCAGATCACTGAACTCAACGGTTACCCAGGCTGGCCGTGGCACATCACCATACCAGCCAGGGAGACTCAGACACCCTTCTTGAGCCACAAGAATCTGATCGCTGGCTTTGATGATCTCAGGATTAATCAACACATAATTTTGCTCTTCGCCGACCTCAATATACGTGCCGTCGGGTTGTTCTTCGGTAGGTGCAGGAATGTGGATTACTGCGATACGTTGTGCGAGGCCGATCTGGGGTGCGGCTAAGCCAACGCCATTTGCGGCATGCATTGTCTCAAACATGTCTGCCACGAGTGGGCGGAGCGCTGAATTGGGTAGTTTTATTTCGCGTCCACGCGTCTTGAGGATTTTGCGGTCATCCTCATTCTGAATCATAAGCACACGACGAATGGCCATGGTGAATCCTCATGATTGTGATCGGGGGTCAGGGCTAGATGCAGAGCACTGGCTACATCAGGCTATCCAGCATGGTTCAGCTGCTTTTGGTTCCTGAGCCCCGACCCCAGCCTCTCAGCCTTAGTACAAGAACATTGGTTTACCGAGCATGTTGCGCACGCGTGGGCGGTAATTTTGCGCGTCGTACAGCTCTTCGACATCAACCCGCTTGAGGCCCTGTGTACATGTGTCAACAGGCACCGTTGTATATTGGCCAGACTGTAGCGAGACCATACGCCCACTGTGGCCCTGTAGCAATTGGTCCACAGCCAGGTTGGCAAATGACATTGCTGCCATCCGGTCGAGTGAATCTGGCGCACCAGCGCGCATCAGATAGGCCAATTGCTGATGGACAATATCCTCGCCAGTGATCTGCTTGATCGCTTCACCAACGATCATGCCAATACCACCTAGCTTCTTGTGGCCATAGGCATCTTCCTGGCCATACTCGATGATTTGGCCGCCGAGCATTGTGGCACCCTCTGAGATCGTGATGATCGAGTAATTGCTGGGGTTATTGCGCTTGTCTTCGACCGCCATAGCAGCCAGTTGCTCAACATCGAATGGCACTTCGGAGATCAGCACCCGATCGGCCCCTGCCAAATACCCAGCGATCAGTGATGTCTCGCCTGAATTACGACCAAATAGCTCGACAACCGCGATCCGCTCATGGGATCCGCTGGGGGTGCGTAGCTGGTTGATGGCCTCTACACTACGGGTGATAGCAGTCGAGAACCCAATGCAGTAATCGGTTCCAAAGACATCATTATCCATTGTCTTTGGGATGGCAATCACTCGCATTCCCTCTTGGTGCATACGTACTGCATAGGACAGCGTATCATCACCACCAATTGGTACAAGTGTATCAATGCCGAGATGCTCTAGAACACGCAACACATGTGGCGTGCAATCGGCGATCTGCTTTTCGCCTTTGTATGGGTATTTACCTTCAAGGAAACTCGGCATCATCTTCTTGTTTACTTTGCCGGGGTTAGTGCGCGATGTGTGCAAATGTGTGCCGCCATAACGATCAATCGTGCGGACATCTGATTTGGTGAGTGGCTCAATCCATTCACGCATATCGCTGGGATCATCGGGGTTATAGTTCAGTAAACCACCCCATCCACGCCGAATACCAACCACTTCGATACCAGCATCAATAGCGCGACTAACCACTGTCTTGATGCATGGGTTGAGGCCCGGCACATCGCCGCCGCCTGTTAAAACGCCTATCCGTCGCATGAGCTTGTTCTCCTAGAGAGTATCTGTAATCGAAAGCGCCTCTTATTGTACATGATTTCGCCACTATGCCAACAACGCGATTGTTAATACGCCACAAAAGGTGATACACGCTCCCAAGAGGCGTAACTTGCCCAGGCCTTCACCAAGCCAGCGCCAACCAACCAGTGCGGCAATCACAATGCTGATTTCACGTATCGCGCCAACATAACTTGCCGTAGAACTGGAATAGGCGAACAGAACCAACATATAGGTCGAAAGCATCAAGACCCCAATTGGAATAATGCGCCATCTCTCGCTAAGAAGTGCGGCGAATGCTGGTTTCGTACCATAACGAGCAAACATAATCGGTGCCTGCGCTAGCCAGGTTGCGCCGAAGACAAGCGCATTATAGGCGAGCGGATCGGCAATTCGTACCGCTGCAGCATCAATAGTAGAATAAATCGAGATTGTTAATGCGACTCCTAAGGCAAGCCCAATGCCAGACCAATGTACCTGATTCTGGCTACGCTGCGACCACCAGTGCCCAACACCAATCACAATCAGCCCGCCAAGTAACAGTATCAAGCCAAATAATCCCCCTGCACTCAACCGATCGCCAAGAAAGAGATACGACCAAATTGCCAACAGGGCAGGGGCCGTGCCGCGTGCGATCGGATAGACAAGTGAGAAATCTCCATGCCCATATGCTTTGCTCAACAACAGCATATAGGCTGCCTCAACCACAGCACTTGCCGCTAAGTATGGCCAGATATTCGCGGGTAACGGCCAAGCAGCCACAATCAACGGTATAAACAAGATCGCGCCAATCAGCATAGCCCACCAACCAGTAAGCTGGCGCTGTTCAGAGCGTTTGAGTAGTACATTCCAACCAGTATGTAGAAGAGCAGCGAATATAACTAGAGCTAGGGTGGTGGGAGACATGCAGATTCCTTTGAATAGTGGAACAATAGAACGAATCTAAGCATTGAAGCATTGAAGCATTGAAACATTGAGGCATTGGAGCGAAACTGAACGATGGAGCGATGGAGCGCCACCTAGTTACTATATCTCCGTGTCTCGTATTCTGCGCTTTGCGCTATAATCCCTGCATTATACCAAGGAGCATATATGCGAACAATGTGCCTGCACGATCGTGTGACAATCGCTGAATTGTTACGACGCAATTTGGATATGCGGCTGTATGAGATTGGTGATCTCGATGACTTTTTCTGGCCCTCTACAACATGGTATGCGCTTGAAGATACCGAGGTGATTCACGAATTGGTGCTAGCTTACAATGCTGGCGATTTGCTTGTACTCCTAGCTCAGGTGACAAGTAGCCCCGAGTTGCTACGGAAGTTGCTCGAATCGCTTCGCCACCTGCTGCCACAGCGCTTCTACAGCCATCTGCCACCAGGATTAGCGGACTGTTTTGCGACATATCCGGCCGAAACGCATGGGCTGCATGACAAAATGATATTGATCGATACGGCGCGGCTGGCCGAATTCGATACCAGTAAAGTTGTAGGTTTTGCTCCCGCAGATGAGGCGGAACTACGCGCCTTCTACGATGCAGTCTATCCGGGTAATTGGTTTGATCCACGTATGCTCGCAACCGGCAAATACTATGGTTACCGTGAGGAGGGTCAGATTCTTAGCGTTGCCGGGGTGCATGTCTATTCGCCCACCCAGCGTGTTGCAACACTTGGCAATATCACTACACATCCAGCAGCTCGCGGGCGCGGCCTTGCGACGCTCGTTACAGCACATCTCTGTCGTACATTACTTGGTTCGGTCGATCGGATTGGACTAAACGTGCGTAGCGATAATATTGCTGCGATTGCCTGTTACAGTCGCCTAGGGTTTGAGCGAGTTGGTCAATATGAGGAGTGGATGTTTGGGTAAGGCTGTACTGCGATTGCTTTACCGCACCACAATAATGCACCTCCTGTGGGAGCCATGCCATTTCAATGGCAGTGGAGGAACAGGAGAACGGCGCAACGAACGGCGTCCAGTTTGCATAGGGAGCCGTTTATTAGGGTGACAGTTTACACACATAGAGCGCGTCCTATTGCGGTAAACCACGATTTGTGGTACAATTGTTCTGTTGCTGCCGTTCGGTGACAGTTCCTACGGAGCCGGTTCGCCGGATTCCTCTCCTAACCTTTGGGTTAGGTCTTCACCGCAGCGTAAACGGGTAAGGCGTCAACAGACTCATCCGGCTATAGCGAGTGGTAACACTCCCGGCTTGTAAGACTGGTTTCAGCCGTGTCGATTGAGTGGGTCGTTGTCTCGCAACCAGCGAGCGTTCATCAGGCCAATCGTATCCGCGCCGGTCGTCGTATCGTGGGTCACTGACCGTTCTCGCGAGATGCAAGCTACGCCACTTTAGGGGCTGTGGTAGATGACATATGTATACTCGGCTGCTTCACTGGTGTAGGGCGTGGTGCCTGCCACAATCAATACCGCCTTCTCACCTCGCGCAAGGCGGATTTGTGCGCGGCCCTTTGCATCTACGGGGATTGATTCAACACGGGTTGGGTTGCCATAACGCACGAGGCGTAGCATCCAGTGTTGCGGTAGCTCACCAGTGACATGTACAAAGCCTTGGCTTGTCCAACCTGTGGTACCTTGCTCAAATCCATCACGTAGGCCAATCTCAGGAATCCGTAGATCATCGATCAGCAGCCCAGTACCATTGAGTGCGGCATCACTGATTGACCAGTAACGCAGCAGTACTTTTTTTCCGGCGTAGGGTGTCAGATCGGCTTGCTCATCGACCCATTGACCACGCTGGCCAGTATTAATATCGGCATTGGGGATGCCACTGATACCAGTAAACCCCTGGCCATAATTTGCGCTGCGTGGATCTTCGCGTGTTGTACTTGTGGAAGCAAGCGTTTGCCAGGTTTTGCCAGCATCGGTGGAGATACTCACAAAGGCATAATCGTAGCCGCGCTCGATTTCATAGCGTGCCTTGAATTGGAGTGTTGCGCGCTTTGTCTTACGTAGGTCGAGCTCACGTGTGAGTGTCGCGACCTGTTGATCACCACGATTGCTCCACCAGACATAACGTCCGGCAGCTGGCGCAATCCCTGCAAGCGATACACTATCTGCGCCATCGAATTGCAGTGTCATCGGGCCAGCAAGGGCAATATAATCGAGCCCATACTGTGCTACTGAGAGGCGGCCCACTGGTGTATTGCTATTCCCAGCTCCTGGCACTTGGCCTACAACACCGGCAAGCGTGGGTGGCCCAGCATAGAGTTTATACGAATAGCGTCCATCGCCAAGAGTCGGGTTATTGAGGAGTGTAGCGACAGCCCAATCGCCAAACAGGTCATCGAAGCTCTTGATATCCGGGCGGCGTTTAGCTGCTAATCTAACGAATGCATTCAGGTCACGGCCAGCATTTTGTTTAATAAGTGTTGCAAGGTTCTTCTCGCCAGCATACTGATCAATGTAATAGCGCAGAAAGAGGCGGGCCATACCATAGTGTGTGATTGTGTATTGCCAATTTATCAGCGATAGATCGGGGGCACTCAGAAACGATCTTGGCTGGTTTGTGTCAACATAACCATTCAAGTCTTCGGCCAGCGAGGCGAGTCCTTCATCAAACCAGATCGCTGTGCCAGGCCCATTTGCTGAATGAATCATATGTTGGAATTCATGGGCAAGTGTCGATGCGTATCCATCACTCCCAAGGGGGTATGAACCCACATCGATCACAAACATGTCGCGTTCATTGCTAAAACGATTGACAGCCTGAATAACAGCATCATCTGGCGAGAAATACCCACCAGCCCCGCGAATCTGGGTGTTCAATACCGTAAGCCGCAGATCCCCATCAATGCCTGGAGCGATCTCTTTGCCAAACAATGCGCGATCACGTGGATAAATCTTATCCTCGAAACGTTTTGCGGAACGCTCAATCAGTGCCTGTTCGGGGTTGAGCGCAGTATCGACATACATCAGCACATGAGGCCCAACGTAGCGCAAGCGCGCCTCAATCTGGCGGTTCTGGTTACTGGCTGGGTCGCTTACCCAGAACTTCTGAATATCGCCGGTTTTGACTACTAATGGGGTTGTTCGTGCAACACGCGGTATTTTTGTACCACGGCCAAAAGCCTCAGCCAACACAACCCGATCACGGCTGTAGGGGCGGCTGGCGGCAATCTGGGTGAGATCATCGCCTGCAGCACTAGTAGTGGTTACGCTCATTACAATAATAGATAGGATGAGCAAGATCAAGCGGCGGGGCACGTTCATAAGGTATCTTCGTTTCGTAAGAATCATCAAATTGCTCACTATTCGCCTACATGATATACTTTTCTTCGCCCAAGAAGTATGAGAACATGCAAAGAACAAAATGACTGTAATGTAGTGCTTTGTTTCCCAATCGAACCCTGTGGGAGGCTGCCATGATTGAATCAGTTGTTCAGCTTAGTATTGTTAGTATCTGGATGGTATTGCTTGCAGTCCATACGCGCCGCCTCTTGCGCTTGGCACGAGTTGAACTTGTTGGTCGTGGCGCTCAACCTATGCGTAATCAACTTGAGCGGATTTGGTTCTGGCTGGGTCGCGAAGAATTCTGGCACTTGGTTTATCCTGATGGTTTGCGTTGCGCTCAACTCACCGTATTGGTGTTCTTGTGCGCGCTTGGGGCGTTATTGTGAGGGCACCAGTTTCTCAGGCCAATAGCTTGAATATTCGATGGACAGCAGCATTCACAGGGTACCTCGTTGATTATACAATCACGGCGCTCATTGTCGTTTTTGCACGTCCCGAAGAAATATTCTTTACCACGCCAAATCTGGCGAATCCAATTCACCTATTCTATCTGGCCCTCTTTACACTCTCTACTGGCATTGGTGGTTATGTTGCTGGGCGTGTAGCTCGGATGCATAACGTCCTCCATGGCCTGCTTGTGAGCATCATTGGGATTCTCCTCAATCAGATAATGATTCTCGGCGGGTCACCCACCCCACCGCAGCCGTTTGTTGTCGCTAGCGTTATCAGCTGCGTACTCGGCGCGCTTGGTGGCCTGATCAGTATACATGCCAATCAGGCGACCTAACTCTATTTATCACAGCAGGTATATAGACACACGGATAGCGCATGGATAAGCCAAGCGCTGTATGTGCATGCCCGCTTTCTGAAACATGTAAATGACAATTGGTATTATAATCAGGCTGGACAGCCGCTCAACCCAGGTGCCGTGATGCCAGATGAATCACCCATTCTCTTTGATTTTCCCACCAGCCCAGAGGCTGCGCTCGTCGATGCCCAGCCCAATGAGCGAGAACTACCGGTTGTGCCTCTGATCAACACCGTACTCTTCCCGCATATGCTTACACCACTCTTTATTGGCCGAGAGCGCTCGGTTGTAGCTGTGGAAGAGGCCATGGCAGGCGATAGGATGGTTCTGGCGGTGGCACAACGTGAGGTTGACCTCGATGATGTTGGGGTGAGTGATCTATTCACAATCGGGGTTGAGGCCTCGATTCAGCGTATTCTCAAGATGCCCGATGGCTCGATTTCAATTGTTGTTCAGGGTCGGCGGCGCATGGCGGTAGCAGGGTTCTCGCAAGAGCGCCCAGCCTTGCGTGCCCGAGTAACTGCACTTCATATCGATAGTGAACATACTGTTGCCATTGAGGCTATGATGCGTGCGGTGCTCTCATTGTTTGAGCGGGTTGTGCGTCTTTCGCGAACAATGCCAGATGACGCCTATATTATGGCGATGAATGTGGATCAGCCTGGTTGGTTAGCCGATCTGATTGCATCAACCCTGCCACTGGATGTGCCACGCCGCCAGGAGATTCTTGAATTGCTTGATCCAGAAGAGCGTTTACGGCGGCTTTCGATCATGCTTACGCAGGAATTAGATGTACTCGAATTAGAAAACCGTATCCATACACAAGTGCAACGTGAGGTAGATCGTTCACAACGTGAATTCTTTCTGCGCGAACAGATCAAAATCATCCAGCGTGAGCTTGGTCAGATCGATCCATTGCAGAATGATTTATCGGTTCTGCGTGAACGCGTTGATGCTGCTGAGATGTCGCAGGCGGCGCGTAGTAAAGCATTGAACGAGCTTGAGCGGCTTGAGTTCACGCCTCAAGCCTCACCAGAATATAGCACCATACGAACATACTTGGATTGGCTACTCGATCTCCCATGGTCGCACCAAAGTGTCGATCTGCATAATCTGCGCGAGGCAGCGCATATGCTTGATCAGAATCACTATGGCTTGCCACGCGTCAAGGATCGGATTCTGGAATTCCTGGCAGCACGCCAACTGGCCGGTAACCATACACGCGCACCGATCTTGTGTTTTGCTGGGCCACCTGGTGTGGGCAAAACCAGCCTTGGGCGCAGTATTGCCGAAGCACTTGGGCGGCGCTTTGTGCGGCTCTCGCTTGGTGGTATTCACGATGAAGCCGAGATCCGTGGCCATCGCCGCACCTATATTGGCGCAATGCCAGGGCGGATATTAAAGGCTATGAAAGAGGCTGGCACAATGAACCCAGTCTTCATGCTCGATGAGGTCGATAAGATTGGCAGTGATTTCCGTGGCGATCCATCCGCGGCTCTGCTGGAAGTGCTCGATCCAGAACAGAATAATAGCTTTAGTGACCACTACCTCGATCTGCCTTACGATCTCTCGCGGGTTATGTTTATCGCAACCGTTAATCTGATCGACCCAATCCCACCAGCGCTGTTTGATCGTATGGAGGTGATCCACCTCCCTGGCTATATCGAAGAGGAAAAATTGACAATTGCACGGCGCTTTCTTGTGCCGCGCCAGTTAATCGCCAATGGTCTTGAAGTGCCTGCCAACCCAAACGAAGCCGATGATGAGAGCCAACCAGCAAAGCCGCAGCGCCCAGTAGTGCCTAAATTCACCGACGCTGCATTGTGTCAGCTGATTCGCGATTATACCCGCGAAGCTGGTGTGCGTAACCTGGAGCGCGAAATCGGTGCGGTGTGCCGCAAGATTGCGCGCCGGATCGCTGAGGCGCGCCCATATCCACAGATCATTCGCCCAAGTGCGCTTGTATCCTATCTTGGCTCGCCACGCTATTCACATGGAACAGCCGAACTGCATGATGAGGTTGGTGTTGCAACTGGTATGACATGGACGGCAAATGGTGGTGACATTATTGCTGTTGAGGTCACCAGTATGCCAGGTAAGGGCGAACTACAGCTCACCGGCAAGCTTGGCGATGTGATGCGCGAATCGGCATTTGCCGCACTCTCATTTGCACGCGCTAATGCTCGCCGCCTGGGGATCAAACCCAAGCGTTTCGAAGGCCTCGATCTGCATATCCATGTGCCCGAAGGTGCGGTACCCAAGGATGGCCCTTCTGCCGGGGTAACAATGGCTACTGCACTGATTTCCGCGCTCACCGGCCGCCCAGTACGGCGCGATGTGGCTATGACTGGTGAGATAACCCTGCGTGGCCGGGTGCTACCAGTTGGTGGTATTAAGGAGAAGGTGCTTGGTGCGCACCGCTCCGGCATTAGCACCATTATCATGCCTGAAGCAAACCGCCGCGACATGGAGGAAGTACCCGAACATGTGCGCCGCCAACTGACATTTGTCTATGCAACACATATTGATGCCGTTCTAGAGTGCGCCCTGCGCGGCACGGCATCCAATCGTGATCTGGATGATGCCGCATGAACGGCTAGATTAGCCGCCAACGGGCACCTGGAACACGACGGTGACATCATCCGCGTCACTGCGGCGCACAACCACGGCCACCTGCCATACGCCAACCATACTCAGCCACTGTTCGCGCATAACATAGATCCCACTCTTATTCGGTTCAGCAATTGCCTTGGTTTCACCCATATCCATCACATCCATTGCAATTGTCGCCTGGACGCGCTGCACATTAAGCTGCTTACCCTGGGCATCCAGAACCGTTACTAGGAGATCATTTTTGCCAAGCGCGGCTGGTTCGACCCGCAGCCGTACGCGTAGATCTGCACTGGCCTGTTCTTCCTCAAAGATTTTGATTGGCGCAGGAGTGCGGGTTGGCCGTGGGGTGGCCTGCACAACGGGTATTGTGGGGCGTTGTGCGCTTGGTTGTGGGGTTTGGGGCTGTGCATCGGGCAGTGCAATACTGGTGAGTAAACCCACTAGCCCAATCACCACAACTGCGATCAGTGTTTCTGCTCGCAATGAAAGCATAAAATGAGGTATTGGCTCGTTTCCAATACGAATCTCAGCTGGCATGGCCGCTGAATCTTCCTCCTGGCGCTTGTTTCTTGGCGCTTGGTGCGCTTTCCGCCGCCAGGCTTGTAGGTGATAAGCGCCGAACCCGAGCAATATGGCAAACAGGAGCAGCTTGGCGGACAAAACCTGGCCGTATGTGCTTGTCCACAGATCACTGATTGCACTGAGATAATGCAGTGCGGCGTATGTGCCGCTAGCGGCAAGAATAATAATGCAGATCAGGGCCATGCTGGAGAAACGGGCAGTTACCTGTGCGAGAATTGAGGGTGCTTGAGCTGTGGTTGCGCGCCGCAGAATTGGCAATCCTAATGCAAATGCAACAAGCCCGCCAACCCAACATGATGTTGCCACAAGATGAAGCCAATCGATGAAGATCGGAAGCAATGCGGATGTTTGTGCTCCAGCATGCCCACTCGCTGAGAATGTGAGTAGCATCCCACTATACAACGTAGCCACAAGGGGCAGGTGCCACCGTGCTTGGGTTCGAGGTAGCATCAATACGAAGAGCCCTGCTACAATGAGCAAACGTGCTCCCAACGCTTGGCCAAGGCGCGTGTGGCTCAAGGTTAGCCAGACACTGCTGATATTGATTGTGCTGGCAATTGTATCGGTTTGAAGTGCCAGAAAGGCTGGAATGGTGAGTAGCAACAACACAAGGCTCACACCAATCAGGCCCCGGTTGAGGCGCGTGAGTGCGGCCTGATCGTGTGATTGGATTGCGTCGATTGGTTGCACAACCCATGTGCTGAAGAACCACGCTCCACATGCAACAAGTGCACCAAGTAGAACCAAGCTCCGCAGGATTGCTGGCAGCGCAATTGGCGGTGTTGGCTCCTGTGTGAGAGTTGTTGGTGCTGGCGGGCTCGATTGGGGCGCTGCTGTTGGCGCTAATTGGGTTGTAGGTGTAAGTGGTTTCGGCGTAGTAGCCGCTAAGCCAGTAATCGTAAACGCAAAATAGCCTTTGACAAGATGCCCATCACTGCCAACTGCTTGCCAGAGTACCGTGTAGATTCCAGCTGGCAGTGATGGTAAATCAACGCTGAGGGTTGTTGGGCTTTCAAGTATGCGGCCACCATTGCCTAGATCAACTTGTTGCTCTTGGGTGTTGAATACCTGAATCTGGGCGAAGCTCTCTTCAATATCTTCATTGAATGTAACACGCGCAACCGCCGGAGATTCGCTCAACTGTGCATCTGCCGGCGGCTGGGTGCTAATAATTTGTGGGTGAGCCAGCGCAATACCAACTGGCAGGAATGCCATAAGTAGCGCTAACCACACCCAGCGAACACGACCGGAGGGCATATCACCGGTAGCCGATAATCGATAACCGAAACATGACCCTCTTTTCATCGTGCCACCTATCTTCCTGTTGATCCGCCTATTGTCTGTCGCTTACTTACTTGCCCGGCGCCTCAAGAGCCCCGCTGCACCAATAAGCAGCCCAGCGCCAAGCAAGGCGACCTGTGGCAGGCTGGCATCAGAGCCGGTTCTCGGTAATGTGGCCGGCGCGCTAGCAGAAGCTGTTCCAACCACAAAACTAAAATCACCCTCTTCACTATGGCCATCGTCGCTGTTATTCTTCCAGCTTACGGTGTATGTACCATTGGCTAAACCTGCCTTGAGTGAGACAACCAGTGTTTTGCGGTTGGCATCATTGCGATCCACGGTTGTGTCGCCAAGATCAACCACAGCCCCTGTGGAATCCTTGACGCTAATCGAGTTTCCCTCGGCACTGAGCTCTTCCGAGAAGACAATTGTTACTTTATCTGGTGCGGATGCCAACGTTGCACCAGCTGCTGGAACTGACGATTCATACTCAGCGTGGGCAGCCACAAGGGCGGCATTCATAAGGCCAAGAACGAGTAAGACGAATAGACTGAAAGCACGAATGCGATTCATGGGTGGTGTCCTTTCTATAGCGTAAGGCACAAGCGCTCACGCACAACAGAGTATTGGTGTATCAACAACTGATTCGGTAGCGGTATTCGTGTTTGGGAAGGCATAGCACAACATGCAACATGCGTCAGTTCTTGCTGAACTGGCATTATGGGATAGTTGGGTTACGCTAAGTACCGTGGAGTCAGATAGCGTGGTGGTGGTGTAGGAGGTTTAGCACGTAGGGGTAATCGTAGCATGAGGAGATATACTGTTAATGCTAGGACGATGATTACTGGTGTTGGCAGGCTCTGCGACATGAGCATTGCGTCATACAGAATTGGCGGTAATGTCGATTCCGGCGGCAAACCAGGCGAATCAGAGGGTTTGTGAAGCATGGCCGGGCACAGAAGTGCAGACGATGCTGCATTGGAGCTTGGCATCATGTGATGCATGTGGCTGTGTGTTAGGTGAGCTTGATACAGAAATTGGCAGTGAATGATGCAGACCAGCGGCGCAAACCCAGCCGTAAACCAGATGGTTAGGAGCAACACAATATGCTGCGGCTGCAATAGATTCTGCAGCCACCTGCGCTTTCGCCATCCAGTTTTCCAAATATGCATCATGCGATAACTATAGCACAACTTGTAGCAAATCCACAGTCACTTGAGTTAAAATCTAATCACTCTGAATTGGTGATTACATAACAAATAGTTAGGCTTGTAAACCTGTCAGGTGCGGCCTAGGGCTGCTATGAGCGCTCCAATGGCTTCGAGGGCCGCACCTGACAGGTTTTAGGGTACAGTTGTAATCACAACAGTATACATTACGGAATTGTTCATCGTCCGTGTCAAGCACTTGGGTGCATGGTTGTTGTTGCTCAGAGCATACGCGAGAAGGCAAAACCATGGTATCGTGGATAGAGTGCAGCTCTCGCGCCAGATACTATATAGCCAATCGGCTTTGAGGTTTATATGCAGCAAGCCCTTCTTCGGTTCCATCGTTTTTTGCAGACCCACCATTTTTATGCGATGGCTGTGATCAGCATGCTCACCTGCGGTTTGCTGATCGGGCGCGTATGGCGGGTTCAGCAATTGGCGTTTGTCTTTATGATTTGGAATCTCTTCCTGGCATGGGTGCCATATATGGCTAGTTTGTGGGCGGCATCGATATTGCAACGTGAGCCAAGCGCGCGTTGGCGACTCCTTATTCCTGCTGCAATATGGTTACTATTCTTTCCCAACGCACCATATCTCATCACGGATCTGATTCACCTTCGTGAGCGACCACCGGTGCCAGTTTGGTACGATGGTGGGCTTTTAGCCGCATTTGTGTTAAGTGGATGCTTTCTTGCAGTGGTTTCATTGCATAATATGCAGCGGCTTGTACGGCAGGTTATAGGAACCTGGCAGAGTTGGTTGTTTGCCTTCATTTCGATCTGCCTTGGTGGGCTTGGTGTATATCTTGGGCGGGTACAACGCTGGAATAGCTGGGATATCTTCTTCGCGCCGAAGCATATCCTGAATGATATCTGGATGCTGGTGCAGTTTCCGTTTGATCACATCCATCGATTAGCACTCAGTGGTATGTCTGTGGTTGTATTGGTCATTTGCTATGTAATGTATTTGAGTATCTATCACTATGGTATCCCTCAGCGGCGCATGCGGATACAACGGGTGCGGCGTATGCCACAGGATGGATGAGCGGGTACTATTCATTCCAGTGTTGGTTCAGATTGACACTCCTTGCTTCAAGGGCTACAATGCCAGGCTGAGTAAGGAGTAATGGTTGTGAAAACTGCACTACGCCCTCGCTATGATCGAATTGTTTCACTTGTGCTGATTGTGTTGATCGGCTTGACTGTTGTGTTCTTGATCGACATCAACCCGAATAATTTCCGTGCCCGGCTTGGTGGTGATCTCCCCGCAATTACACTCTCCTGGCTGCTAATCGGTTCACTGGTATTGATCACAAGTACTGGTGCCGACATTATTATTCGGAGTCATCCCGAGATGCAGACCCGCAGCCTGCCCATGTTCAATCTTGGCTTTGTGCGAATTGAACTGGCGATTGGCTTCTGGGTACTGCCAGCCTTCACGATTATTGCACCATTCGCACTCTTTCGCCTATTTAGTGGCAGCCTTGGTACAATTGCTGGAATCATTGCCGTGGTGGTAAGCGGCGCATTACTCTTTTCTGCGTTAGTAGGCCAACACTATGCACTCGATCGGCGTAATGAGGCGCGCTACCTAGCGCGGATTGGTCTGCAAATCATTGTGCTGCTGGTGGCATTCGGTGTGTTTAGTGCGGTTGCCTATGCACGCTTACGCTGGCTGTATGCCGCTACCCTGACGGGATTGAGCGGTGCGTTCCTGGCATATGCACTCCTGCAATGGGCACCTAAACGCGGTAGCCTTGCGATTCTTTCAGCTGTGGTTGGGATCACCTTGGGTGAGGCAACCTGGGCACTCAATTATTGGGCCGCGCCATTTCTGCTCAGTGGTGTTCTGCTATTGGCAATCTTCCATGTTGTTACGGGTATGCTGCAGGCCCATTTAGAAGGTACGCTCTCGCGCCGTATGATCATGGAATATAGCGTGATTGGTAGTGGGTTACTAGCGGCTGTGGTAATTGCCGCATTTCGATGATTAACGGGAATGCTGAACAGTATACAAAGCCTGAGTAAAACAGAACGACGATGCGTGACTGAAAGACGCATCGTCGTTCTGTTTTACTTGCCAGTTGAAGCAGTGAACAACAGGCTAGGCACGTGCACGTGCTAGCGCCTCGCTCAGTGCTCGGTTGGTGTACACCTTGACC
>JANLSE010000708.1:0-2435 GCA_031362265.1 Roseiflexaceae bacterium | reverse complement strand
AGGGCGAGCCCGCTCTGATCAAAGCTACTGACCAAACATTCATTAGCATATCGTGCAAGAAGATCTGAGGGAACATGAGAGAGGTAGGCTCGGAATTCAGTACTTGTTTTGCTTTCATCCACCAATCGACCAGACCCAGCGAAAGAAATGATTTGTTGAATATGCTTATCACGGATGGATTCGGTTGCCGATATCCATAAATCAATCAGTGCCATACTGACCGAACTAGCCACAATCGCCGTGGCGACGGGCAAGTTGACGCATGCGGCGCGGTTATTTGGGGCCGCCGAAGCGCAACACACGAACATCGATATGCTCGTGCCGCCCACCGAGTTGGCGACCTTTGTGCGCAGCCTGGCTGCGGTGCGTTCCCAGCTCGGCGATGCTACCTTTGCCGCAGCCTGGGCGGAAGGACATGCGCTGACGCCTTCACAGGCGATCGCAATACTAGAACCCAATTTGGGCACCAATTAGTGTCATTTTGCTCAGCTGTGGTTTCCTAATGCGATCTTCGAACGAGCCAGGCGGCACCCGCGCGATCTGGTCGAATAGGGTTGCGCCATTGGGCGAGTGAACTCGTTGAACAGGTGTTGATGCGCTCCGCGAGCATCGGGTGCATGTTTCTGCTACAATGGGATCCACACGAAGTACCACACAAATTGACACTATCTCGCCGTCTAGCGACGGAGTATTCAATGGCTGAGATGTTTGCTTGGGAGCGAGGCCATACGTCGGCTGGATCTTGAGCGAGGCAGCCCAGCACGTCTCAGCAGGCGCAAGGTGGTTGATAGCAGGCGTTGTGCACAAGCGAGTGTGTCGCCAAACCGGCATCGGGATGCACGAGGAACGAACGAATGCTCACCAAACACGTCTTCATCAGTTACTCGACCCAGGATACAGCAGCGGCTACCGAGGTGCGCGACGGCTTGGAGTCTGCTGGGCTCGCCTGCTGGATGGCACCACGTGATATTGCCCCTGGCCAGGATTACGCTGAGCAGATCATTAGCGCGATTGAAACATGCCCGGTGCTGCTGCTCATCCTGTCGGAAAGCTCCAACCAATCACCATATGTTCGCAATGAGGTTGAGCGCGCCATTGCGAAACGTAAACTGGTTATTCCATTCCGTATCCAGAATGTGACGCCATCACGCAGCCTGGAGTTCTTCATCTCCAATGCGCAGTGGATTGAGGCCTGGCAGGTGCCACTCACAACCACAATTGCTTGGCTGGTGGCGGCGATGGGTAGCCATATCAGTGCGAGAGACGCGGGGTTCCTACCACTGCTTGATGCCATGCCACTGCAAGAACGTGTTACTACCAGTAAAAATGCCTCTCCCGATCCAACCCATCCCACTGAAGCGGTAGCGCTACCTTCACGCCAGGGTAACCTGCCAACCAGGCTTTCTTCCTTTATTGGGCGCGAAACCGAGCAGCAAGAAGTAGTAGCACTCCTCCGGCGGCCTGATGTGCGCCTATTGACGCTGACTGGGCCGGGTGGTACCGGCAAGACCAGTCTGGCAATTCGGGTTGCGGCTAGTTTTGTTCATGAATACCCTGATGGCGTTTGGTTCGTGGATTTGGCTCCCATCAGCGACCCGCAGCGGGTGGCACCCACGATTGTGCAGGCGCTTGGACTGCCCGAGAGCAGCCAAGGCGAGTCTGCGAATTCAAACACAGCCTGGGATCGGCTTATACGATGGTTGACACCGCAGCGCGTGCTGTTGATCCTCGACAATTTTGAGCAGGTGATCGATGCGGCACCGCAATTGGCTCGTTTGCTTGATGATGTATCGGGGCTTCAGGTAGTCGTTACCAGCCGGATTGCATTGCGGATCGCTGCCGAGCGTGAGTATCCAGTCGCGCCGCTCGGGTTACCTCCAACCAATACAACCCAGATTCCCCAACTGGTCGAATCACCTGCCGTACAACTGTTTATGGTGCGCGCCCAAGCCGCCCGACCGGGATTTGTGCTTAGTGACGATCAGGCTCCTGCGGTAGCTGCGATCTGCTCCGCACTGGATGGCTTACCACTGGCGATTGAGCTTGCCGCTGCCCGAATGCGAATCTTTAGTCCAGTGGAACTGCTTAATCGGCTGACTCGCGATGGTGGGTTGGCGTTGCTGACCGCTGGCACACGCGATCGCCCAGTTCGCCAACAGACCATCCGCGCCGCGATCATCTGGAGCTACGATCTGCTTGGCCCACTGGAGCAACGCCTCTTCCATCGCCTGGGTGTGTTTGTCGGTGTCTGGACGCTTGCGCTGGCTGAGGTGGTTTGTGAGTTAGATGGCGATCTGGGCGGCACCGTGCTGGATGTATTCCAACTCTTGGTTGAGCACAGCCTAGTGCAGCGCCGTGATGGCACTGAACTCGCATCCTTCGCCATGTTGGAGACCGTGCGAGCGTTTGCGGTTGAACAGTTGCGTATGAGTGGG
>JANLSE010000681.1:0-5022 GCA_031362265.1 Roseiflexaceae bacterium | reverse complement strand
CCTCAACCGGGGTGAATGCAATGTCTTCAATAGTATTGCGGAATGCCAGGATTTCATAACGAGCCGTGGATTGGCCGGTGTACAGTTGCTGGCCGATTTATATCATTTAGAGGTGGAGCACGAGCCGCTTGCTAATGTTGCTGCGATGGGGCCACTACTTGTGCATGTACACACCGCTGGCGGTGGCCGTGGTGCACCGCACATCCTCGGCTACGATTATACTGGCCTTACGGCCACACTGCGCACCATGGGCTATAATGCGCGTATCTCGGCAGAATGTAGCTGGGAAGATTTCGCTGTGCAGGCGCCTGAGTCATTAGCGTTTATGCGCGCTGGATGGGAAATGTAGCGTATGTCTCAGATCCTTCTGATCTTTACCACAGCGTTGCTCTTTTCTATATTGGCAACTCCACTTGCACGCAAACTCGCGCTACGTGTAGGTGTTGTTGATGCACCAAATGTTCGTAAGATCCATAGCGCTCCTGTGCCGCTTTTGGGTGGGGCTGCAATCTATGTAGGCTTCACCCTCGCGCTCATTCTGCTTGGTGATCGATTCTACGTTCGTGAGCTTGTCGCAATTCTCCTCGGAGCCACGCTGGTCTCACTCTTTGGCCTTGCAGACGACCGTTGGGGGATGCATGCATACCTCAAATTAGGTGGGCAGCTCTTGGCTGGCCTGATCCTCATCCTTGGTGGTACACGCGTACAACTCTTCCATGGTTCGTGGGAATGGGCAAACTACGCATTGACACTGCTGTGGGTTGCTGGTATCACCAATGCCTTCAATCTGCTTGATAACATGGATGGCCTATCAGGTGGAGTAGCGACTGTCGCGGCAGCATTCTTCCTACTATTGGCGGCGATGAGTGGGCAGTTTCTGGTTGGCGCATTGGCGGCCGCGTTAATTGGGGCTTGCATTGGTTTTTTGCGCTACAACCTCAATCCGGCAACAATTTTCATGGGCGATACAGGTGCGTTGTTTATTGGATTCCTACTCGCGGCATTGGCAATTAAATTACGCTTCCCTGCTAATGTGCCTTGGGTGACCTGGCTTGTGCCGGTTTGCGTGCTTGCACTACCGATCTTCGATACCTCACTCGTGTCGTTCTCACGGCTACGGCGTGGCAAGAATCCACTGACAACCCCAGGCAAGGATCACCTTTCACATCGGCTTGTGGAACGCGGCATGACCCGCCGCGAAGCGGTTCTTACATGTTACTTGATTGGCTGTGGTTGTGGCATGGTCGCTGTGTATATCGCACAGGCCGCAATTCCCGATGGCTATATTGCCGCTGGGTTACTGGCACTCGCCGGGATCGTGGGAATTGCCTGGCTTGAGCGAGGGACATCTGGCAGAGATGAAGCTCGGTGATGAGCGATGCTTTTTATCTACATCTGTGCCTTTACCCTCTCGTGGTGGCTGGGGCTTTACCTGCTCGGCCGGAACCCACACAAACCACTCTTGCTCCGCTCAGGATTAGGGCTGCTGGCATATGCACTTGCATTAGGCTGCGCAGCACTCACCGCTGAATCTCCCTCACTGTTGTTGTCGCAGTTCTATACACTCTTTATCTTCCTACCAGCCTTATGTTGGGCAGGTGCATTGGTGTGTTTGCTCCCGCTGCCGGAGCCTCTACGCCAACGAATCGATCGCTTCTGGTTGCTGGGGATATTGCCGCTCAGTTTAATCACCTTACTTCTGGCAGTAGGAAGCGGGATCGCAGTTGTTCAGCCAATTGGCGAGCAAGCCCCGAGTATAGCACTGCAACTGTTGACGATCCTTTGTGGGTCACCCTTGATAATCGGATTTGGGTTAGCAGTATGGGGCTGGCAGAAAGCCAGGCCACCTGGCGCAGTTGGTATAATTGTGGCAATGACGATCTTTTTTGGCCTTGGCATGGCGCTTTTGATCATCCCGCTCAATGGCCAAGTGCCAGCTTGGGCGATTCTAGGGGTTGGCATTGATCTCGGCGCATTGGGGCTTACGATTGCATTGCTGGATTCCTTCGATGAGGGCGAAAGCTTGCGACCCGACATGGCGCGCTCACTGATTGCTGCAACCCTTAGTGCGCTCTCGTTTGGAAGCCTCGTCGGGTTGGCAATCCTTGGTACGAGTGCGACACCCGCAATGATTGCGCTACTCTTTGGTGTGGTAGCACTAGCAGTAACCGTACCAACGATTGCAGATTCACTGCAACAGCTGATTGACCGTGTTGCGTTCCCCAAAACGCCAGCGTTACAACAGGCGCGTGCCGATTTACGCGAAAGCGCCAGCACACTACCTAAAGTCGTGATTGGTCTACCGCTGACCGAGATCGACGATGATGAGTTCGCACGATTAACCCGCCGCGCATTGAGCCATTTAGGCGATCTTGGGCGACTAGCAGCGAACCCACTTACACAAATGCCGGTCATCGAAGCGCGTCTCCAAGCGCGTGGCGCAGCAGATCAGCCATTGGAACGAGCAGCTGAACTGAAAGAGCTGCTTGCTGAGAGTATTGCGCGATTGAAACCACGCAATACTGGCGATTTCGGTACAACCGATGCATGGCGCTATTATAATGCGTTGTACTTTCCCTATGTGGTTGGACTGCGCCCCTTCAACCGCCGTGGCCAGGAGGAGCTCAATTCGACAATGCAGCAAGCTCGCGATTGGTTTGCCACACAAGTCCCCGAACGCACGCTCCACAATTGGCAAAATGCCGCTGCACGCATCGTAGCCGAAGATTTGCGGCGCACATTGGCAGCACATGGCAGTAGATAGCCTCGACATGGCAGTGCTCCTACAGGCATAATCGGCCTGTGGAAATCAATTATGTAGTATCAGGGAGGAAACCAATGTCTGTTCAGATGCGCGCCAACACTCAGCAGATCGACCAACCGACCGACATGCCACTCTTACGACGTGCACTTATCAGTGATACCATCTTTGTCGCAATCGCGAGTATCGCCTTTATTGCTGGCTCTGCACCATTAGCTAGCTTAACCGGCATACCTACAGTAATGCTCCTTGATGCTGGCCTTGTGTGTCTTGCCTATGCTGCTTTTCTGCGGTGGGCAGTGCGAAACCAACCACTCCAGCGCATAGGGTGGATCAATATTGTTCTGGGCTATGTTTGGGTTGCCGCAAGTATTGTACTGCTGGTAGCCGGATGGCTTCCGCTCACCAGCTTCGGGTTTTGGCTCATTGTGGGGATCGCCGTGGTAGTTGACCTGATCACCTCAGTACAGGCATACGCATTGATGAAGCGTCGCTAAGATGTGGGTCTGGTTCATATGAAGCCGCCGTATCCTCATGTGCGGCTTCATATGAACTCTGCACCAGTAACTAGAGCAAACTCACCTCGGGCGCAGGCTAAGATGATAGATAGCAGAACGCTCAGCCCTCAAAGCGGTACTCCTCTTCCTGTGCGGTTTGGATATAACGTGGATTCAGGGGATCTGCCTCGATCCTGGAACGCAAGCGCCGAATGTAAATTGTCGCGATTTCTGGCTCGTTCAGGTAGGTTCGGCCCCATACGCTTGTAATGAGCTGATCACGCTTTATGCCCTTACCAGCGTTCTTCATGAGATAGGCAAGAAGTCGCGCCTCGATTGCACGTAGTGTTACCCTACTTGCATCCCCAAATGTCAGAACGCGTGTCGTTGGGTTGAAGAGCAAGCTGCCTACACGCAACATGGTCTCCGCTTCCCGCAATTTGCGTGTTGTGTGTATTCGAAAGAAAAGTAGCACTACAAGGCTAGCTCCAGTTGCACTATAGAGCAACTGTGCCCAGAGCGTACCAGTATCACTGCCTGCCAGGATTCCATGGGCCAGCGCGAGCATGAAAATCGCAAAACTAGCATAGTGAATCAGGCGCCATGCCCGCCCGCCAATTCGTGAGCGCACATAAAAGCTCACAGTGACTACTATCATCAAGTAGAGCGCGATTTTTCCAAGGAGACCATACCACATAGGGCGGTAGCTGGATCCCCAGAATGGGAGCAGCGCGTTAATGGCAGTAAAATCGAGTGCACGATCAGCTAATAACACCAGCACATGAAACAGGGTAAACATCAGGCCGAGCAGACTCAGATGTTGATGTAGATCAAGCGCTACCGGGCCACCTGGCCAGATCCGTGTGACTTTGCTGGTGATCGACAAACCTAGCATCATCGATAACCAGAGCAATACGTATGCAACCATGGCACTCGAACGCGACATTGAGAGATACGTATTTGGTTCAACACTTGGTAGTACAAGGCCAACAATTGGCTGCCAGATATTGAGTGCAGCAATCACGAGTAAACCCGCGACAACTACAAAGAGCAAGCCGAGAATGATACGTAGCCCAAGTACAGGCAATACATCTACTTGTGTGCCCGTATCGCTTGACGCCTTATGGGTGCCTGATATCGGCTTGTCTGCTACTGCTGTAGCATTAGCTGCCCGAATAGCGGCCAATCGTTCTGCTTTATCAACTGCCATAATCACGAGTCCTCCACTGATCAACGAGGTGTGTCAATGGTGTAATCACCTCTGCCACAGCCTGTTGAACGCTTTCGATATCAACCATGCTAGTCTCTAGATTTGGCTGGTTCGTTAGTGTCACCGAGCCAAATAACACTGCTAGCAATGCAACCGATGTAATAAAATGCTTGACGATTCCGATCAGCGACTTAGATTGTGTTGGTAGGTATGTTGCAGTTTTCATGGTGCCTTCCTCTCTGAACTATGGCCAGGTGACAGGCTTGCTTGTGGATCGATATAGGCTTTCGCGCTATTAACTGCGAGTGCTGCTTGCCCGAAATGCATCGCAATAAGGTCGAGTTTGACTGGCGTGCTCGCAATATTTCCAGCTGCGTACACACCGGGAATGGCTGTCTCGCAATTTGAACCAATCTGGATGGAGCGACCCTGCCCAAATACAAGACCCCAATGCTTGATCGGCCCAGGATCGGCTTTGAACCCAAGCAAGGCAACGACTATATCGGTAGCTAATTCCTCTGTAGCGTGAGTAACTGGATTGGCAATCGTAATCA
>JANLSE010000651.1:0-3159 GCA_031362265.1 Roseiflexaceae bacterium | reverse complement strand
GTTTGATCGGTGATTTCTTCTTCTACGAGACCCGAACAGCATGGACGCGCACAAACCAGGCAAGTCTAGTCGTTACGACAATGTTGATCCCACTGCTCTTGGCGGGTATGTTCAGCCTGTGGCATCGTCAACATTACGAAGGTAGTACGAAAGCCCAGAAGCGTTAGCCACGTTAGTCGTTGCTGACACTCATTCTTGCATTATGAATCTGTGTTCTGCCAGCCACGTATGGTCTCCGCAATCACTGCGAGGATCGTATGGCTACCCTGATCCAGCCCTTTTTCAAAGTCGTCGCCATCGATCGCCATGGTATTGGTTACATGGGCGAAGCAGACAATTGGATAGCCCTTTGCGATGGCCAACGCATACAGCGCAGACGCCTCCATCTCAACCGTGGCAATTCCTGCGGCACGGCAGCGCGCAATCATGGCCTCAGTCTCACGAAACGGCGCATCGGTAGTCCAGCTCGTACCAACAGAAAGCGGTACTCGTGCCTGATCCCATCCGACGAGCAACTGCTCCTGCAACCCAGGCGCGAGCATGCTATACGGTGCAGGCGCGAGATAGTGATAACTCGTGCCCTCATCGCGCAGGGCACGAGTTATCAGCACAACATACGGCGGTTCGGCCAGCGCGGTGATCTGGCCTGCTGAAGTAACACTGATGAGGAGCTTGCAGCCAGAAACGAAGAGCTCCTCCGCGATCAGCACGGCAAATGATGCGCCGACTGCCCGCCCGATGATGCCTATCTCTTGTCCATCGAGATGGAATACATCCAATGTGGTATGGTAGCAAGCCCACGCTGGGTGGGAACGCGCCTGTCCACTCAATCGCAAATAATCGACCAAATCACCATCCGGATCGAGCACGCAGATGGATGGTGTTGGTTCGCTAGGCAAGTGCTTCTGGCGGCGCGCCTCACGCATTAGGTTCGCAACATCGAACACCGAAGGCGAGTCATACTGCTTCTGGGTCAAAATCGGTAGCTCGTGATCAGGCCATTGGTGGTGCAGGCTCATGGGACTCCTTCTTGGCATCTCGCGCTGGCAGCGTCTCATACATGACGAATGCGACGATCATACCAGAAATGAGGGTGAGCGTACCGATAGTCCCAATTGCCCAATTGAGCCCCAACGCATCTGCCAGCACCCCAGCGAGCAACGCACCCAGCGCATAGCCACCATCGCGCCAGAGCCGATAGACGCCCACCGCCGATGCCCGCCAACTTGGGTGGGCTACATCGCCGATCGCCGCCAGCAGGGTCGGGTAGACCATCGCCGTCCCAAGGCCGAGCAACGCAGCCCCGCCTGCCCACGGCCAGAATCCATGGGTCAGCATGATAATAAAGATACCACCCGCTTGCACAAGCATGCCAGAGCTAATCAAATGCTTGCGGCCGACATGATCCGAGAGGGCACCTGTGCCAAGCTGTGCCAACCCCCAGACTGCCGGGTAAATTGCGGCCAGCAGACTGACCTCACCAATTGAGAGCCCGGCCAGGGCAAAATACAACGGAAATAGCCCCCACGCCATGCCATCATTCAGGTTATTGACCATGCCGGCCTGGCTGACCGCGAAGAGCGCCCGATTCTTCCAACTCGTCAATACGAAAATCTGCGCGAAGGTCGGCTGGGGCGTGGGAGGAGCATTCGCAAGCTGCTGCTGAGCCTCAGCGACTGCATGCCCGCGTGACTCGCGGACGAAGAAGAGCGAGAGCAATAGTCCAGCAACCGCAAAGATCAGGCCAAGGATAAAGGGTTGTGGGCGCAGTGCGTATGCTGCCGCCAGGTAACCTGCGCCTAACGCCGCGAACGAGACCGCCAGATAGCCAGCCGCTTCATTCAGCCCCATTGCCAAGCCACGTCGATTTGGGCCAGCCAGGTCGATCTTCATAATCACCGTTGTCGACCAGCAGAGGCCTTGGTTGATCCCAAGCAAGACATTCGCAGCCACGACCCAGCTCCACGTTGGCGCAAACATAATGATCAGTGGTACGGGCAGGCCAAACAACCAACCTACAATCAGCACACCCTTCCGTCCAATACGGTCGCTGAGTCGCCCGGCGAAGAGGTTCGCCAGTGCCTTAACAATGCCAAAACTGATGATAAAGCTGAGGATGGCGGTCTTCGAGGCTAGACCAAACTCGCGCTCAGCGAGCAATGGCAGTACCACGCGTTCGATTCCAACCATCCCACCGACAAAGGCATTCACCAGCACCAGCAGCGTGAATTGAGCCCAGTTTTCGCGCAGTCCCAATCGGGGCGGGGCGTTGCTGCGAACGAGTACTGTATCAGGCAATTGCACAGCGATTTGCTCCTGCCTCAATCTCGGTCGGGTCACTTGGGAGTGACGCGCCAGCCACATTCAGGGCAATGATTTGGGTATGGTTCGGTGGGGTAGGTGGGATGCGTGCCAGGATCGTGCGGGTGAAGGTGGCTTTGTCCTGGTCGAGAAGCGGAGTCTTGGCACGCACCTCGGTCAACGTCGCAGTGATTGGGTGCTGGTCAAAGGCAACCGGCGCACTGGTGTGGCCAGGCAGAATGAGTGTTTCGGGCGGGAGCGCCAGTACGGATTGGAGTGAGTCGTAGAGTGAACCGGCTTTCGCTCTGGCACCCTCCGCATCAGCATCCAGATCTGGTCGACCAACGGACGCCAGGAAGAGCGTATCGCCGCTGAAGAGCGCCACGTCGTCCAACAAATAGACCACACTCTCAGGGGTATGACCCGGTGTGTGAATCACCATGAGTTCTGCACTCCCTAGCCGGAGGCGCTCACCATTCTGGAGTGGCATGAAAGGCACGGCTAGACGATGACCAGCGGGGAGGGCAAGAACAGCTCCGCTCAGGTTGGCCAGCGCATGCGCTCGCGACAGATGATCCGCGTGGAGATGAGTCTCCAGGACAAAGGCGATCTGCCAGCCATGCTGCTGTGCCACCGTCAGATAGACCTGGGGATCGAGTGCTGGATCGATCACAGCGGCGATTCCATCAATGCCAACCAGGTAGGAAAGGCAGCCCTTGCCAGTGCGGCGCACCTGCACAATCTGTGCGTCACTACCAGCACACGCTACCGCTGCGGTGTTCCATGCCAAGCTCCAGGCACGCATGCCACCTGCCAACGAGCGTGCATCTATCCCGCGAGCCTGAAGCTGCTCTGCCG
>JANLSE010000650.1:0-7530 GCA_031362265.1 Roseiflexaceae bacterium | reverse complement strand
CCTCAATCAATTGCCCATCTGCGCCAACCTTATGTACATCATGTTTATGCGGTGGATAACTCGACCATGAGCCGCTTGGGGTATAGACCTCAACAATAACAAGTCGGTCGCAGGCAAACCCAGGTGGGATGATACTGTTGATCTGGCGAGTAGCATTATCGCCGCCACGTATCTCCACAGCAATATCGGCTGGTGTTACCAGGCGTGCTGGATATTCGTGGCGTGTGGGTACCCAAGCGACAGCAAACTCGCAGGCTTCTTGGGTCGTCATACGCAGTTTGCTCCCACATGGTAAGTACAGCGCATGTGGCGGACCGCTAAACACATTTGCTCGCCCACCGACCTGCCATGTGCCATGGTTGGTTTCGACCTCGAATATGCCCGCCAGTGCCACAATTGCTATTTCGCATCCATCTGGCGCGAACGACCAGATATCGCCTGCGGTGAGCTGGCGTACCTCGAAACTGATATAATCCCAGCCTGCACGTTCAGGTGTCACCTGTGTCACCACCTGTGAGTTGGCCGATTGCCGCGGAGGAATCAAGAGATTATGTGTTGTGTACTGCATAGGCTAGCTTTACCTATTCTTTTAGCCAGGGCCGCGTACTGTTCCGTTCTACCAGGGTGGGTGTGACAACAACATTCGGCGCAACACGATCGGCGAGCAGATCGAGCAGAATACTCATTGCTTGGCTTCCAAGGCGCTGTTTCGGCTGATGAATCGTCGTCAGTGCTGGGGTCACGAATCGTGCGGCGGGGATATCATCAAATCCAACAATACTGACTTGGCTAGGTACGCCAATACCACGTGCATTGCATGCCAATAAGGCACCAATTGCAATCATGTCGTTATAACAAAAGATCGCGGTCACCCCAGCATCGAGCAAGCGTGGTGCGAGCATTTCGCCAATTGTGGCATCTTCCAGCAACTGATCCTGGGAAACGAGCTCCCACTCTGGCAACTGGTTCAGCCCACATTCGCGTAACACAGTACGATATGCACCAAGGCGGCGTGTATTTGAGAGCGGGCGATTTGCGACGCCAAGATAGCCAATTGTGCGATGCCCAAGCTGGATTAAGTGCTCCACAGCCAGGCGTGCACCAAGTGCATCATCGACCGCAACGGAGTGTGACCAATCGACCATACCGTCAACCTGGCAGTTGATCAGTACTGTTGGGACGCGCATACGCATGATTCGCTCTGCATGCGCCTTACTCATGTGCGCATCTGCAACTAAAACCCCATCGACTCGCCGCCGGTGAAATTGCTCGATCGCCGCAAACTCTTGTTCGGGATCCGTATGCGCAGAACTGAGGAACACACTTATGTGGTGGCTACGCGCAATTTCTTCAACACCACGAACAACATCACTCCAGAATGGATCACCAATCGAGGTGACAACCAGCCCAACAGTGTTTGTACGCCGCATCTGGAGACTCTGCGCAATCGCATTTGGTGTGTAGCCCATATCCACTGCCAGTTGTTGGATGTGCTTCCGTACATCCATACTGATCAGTGAGCTGTTATGGAGTGCTCGCGAAACAGTTGAATGCGAGACACCCGCTGCTCGTGCGATATCTTGAATTGATACTGAACGACGCCCCATTGCACGTCCAATTCTGTATGCACACGTTTGCGAGGATTCAAGGATTATATAAGCGAATAACACGAATGTCAAATCTAGGCGAGCAAGCTTATCAGTGCAGGTTCAACGGTTCTCCTAATATATAACACTATCGGTTAACGCTGTTTGAATCCTCCGTAATCATATAGGTATCGCGCAAATATGATCGTGCAGACATGATACCATGAGTTGATTCTGCTGTTGGTAGGTTTGTATATATCCCATGGCTTGTATTAGTTAAAGGGCGATAGGAGCGCAATGGAGCAATTTCTCTCGACCGAAGCACTGATTATTGAGCTTTTGCTGGTAGCATCACTCGTTGCGATTGCAGTGCGGCGCATTCGAGTACCCTATACCGTGGCACTCGTTGTCGCTGGTCTGTTCAGCACCTTTCAACAATCGCTCCATCTACAACTCACCCCAGAGCTTATTCTGGTATTGTTTGTGCCGCCACTGGTATTTGAGGCGGCTCTCCACTTGGGGATTCGCCATCTACGTGAGAACCTGTTGCCTATTCTGGTGTTGGCTATTCCTGGTGTATTACTCACTACTATCATCGTTGGGGTGATCGTTTCGTTTGGCACCCAACTGCCACTTATAAGTGCGCTTGTTTTCGGGGCGCTCGTTGCTGCAACCGATCCAGTTGCAGTGGTGGCATTGTTTCGGGCAATGGGAGCACCCAAATCACTGACAGTTATTGTTGAGAGTGAGAGCTTATTCAATGATGGGATCGCGATTGTTCTCTTCAATTTGTTGTTGGCGTTGGCTCTGCCAGCAATACTCGAAATAGGAACACCAAATCAGCATTCGAACGATCTGATCAGTGGAACAATTGAGTTCTTGCGGGTTTCAATCTTTGGTATTGGCATTGGTGCTGGCCTGGGTTGGGCGGCAGCCTGGTTGATCGGGCGAATCGATGATTATCTGATTGAAACAACCCTTACCATTGTACTAGCATTTGGAGCATATTTGGTCGCTGAGCAACTCCATGTTAGTGGCGTGTTGGCAGTTGTCGCGGCTGGAATCATTTGTGGCAATTTCGGGCTAGGACGCATGTCGCCAACAACCCAAATTGCACTCTTTGGTTTCTGGGAATATCTGGCTTTTATTGCCAATTCGCTCCTGTTTCTGCTGATTGGACAGGATGTTAATATTCCACAACTGCTGGCAAATAGCGGTCCGATTGCGATTGCGATTGTTGCAGTTCTTGCCAGCCGGGCGTTGGCAGTATATGGGTTAACCTGGCTGACCAACCTCTGGAAGCGCAAAGGGGCAAAGGATGCACTATCGCGCCCCTATCAGCATGTGCTGTTCTGGGGTGGCCTGCGCGGTGCGATTAGTTTAGCATTAGCGCTGAGTTTGCCTGTAGCGTTTGCTGATCGAGAGATACTACGTGTAATGACATTTGGTGTGGTGCTATTCACCTTACTTGTCCAAGGGACAACCATGAGCGGGTTGCTAGGGCGCTTAGGCCTGATACATCAAGATGATATCACACTTGAATATGAACGGCGGCATGGCCAACTCCTGGCGGTTCGAGCGGCGCGTGAACGAGTTGAACAGTTGGCTGGTAGCGGGTTGATCTCAGCAACTGCCTGGGAGCAGATAGCTATTGAGCTCGATGATCAGATTCAGACGGCGCTTCATGCGCAACGCGAGTGGCTTCAGCGCTACCCTGCGTTACGCTCGGAGGAGCGTAATGACGCATGGCGAGAAGGATTGCGCGCCCAACGTGCCATGCTGCATACACTTATGAGCAATGGAGTTATCTCTGAGCCAATCTATCAAGAACTGGTTGCCAAGGTCGATCGAGGCTTGGCGGAAATCGAGTATCATGGCTCAAGTCAATATTCTACCGATCAAGATGCATAATAGTAGGTTTAGGAGCAACACAATGGCGATTAATCCAGGCTGTCCACAGGCAGATGAATTTAGCCACTTCTTTGCTGACTATGTTGCCTTGGTGGGCGAAAGTGATCTATTCAACCAACTTGAAGAGCAACACAGAACGATTCATGCGCTCCTTGCGCACCTGTCGATTGGACAGCTACACGCTCGCCCCACACCAACCGATTGGAATGCACTCCAGGTGCTCGGCCATATTATCAATGGTGAGCAGGTATTTGCGTATCGTGCGCTACGTATCGCTCGTGGCGATACAACGCCATTACCAGGTTTCGAGCAGGACGATTATGTGGCCACTGCGCAAAGCGATACACGGGGGATTGCCGATTTACTTGAGGCCTACGATGCACAGCGACGTGCAAGTCTTGCATTGCTACGCAGTTTTGACCAAACTGCTTGGCTACGACGCGGCACGGTATCAGGTAATTCAATGAGTGCACGTGCGCTTGGCTATATTATTGCTGGCCATGAACTGTACCATATCGCGGATTTTCGGGCGCGCTATAATATTGCGTAATGCTTGATAAGTTCCTGGAGCGCTAGCGCTTCGCGCCGAAATCCTCCCATGCGCTGCTCCCGATCAAATGCATCAGTATGATCCTCATACACATGAATAAGCTCGATACTATGCACGATTCGATAGGCTAACACGCGCTGGCGCAAGGCTGGCAGATCAGTCGGCTCATACGCGTTGAGTAGCGTTTCATGGAGCGTGGAGTGTGGCGTGAAGTGGCACCAATAGGCCAGATCGGCAGCTGGATCAAGACCCTGCGCCCACTCCCAATCGATTAGTGTCACTTGTTGTGTATTATCAACAAGCAAATTTGCCCCAGCACAATCACCTTTTGCCAGGTATGGCCTGCCAGTATATGCACTTGCCAGCAGCGTATAGATATGTTCGATTTCATGGGTCATAGCCAGATCACCTCCCACCAACGCTACTGCCGATGCGACTCGCCTGCGCTTATTCATGAGCCATGCTTCGGCCGAAGGATACACCGGGTATGGTCGCGGTGGGCAATCACCAAACGCATCAACCTCAATCGCATGCAGCCGGCGAAGCTGCTGCCCAAGATCTTGGGTGGCGCGCTTTGCTTCTGGGCCGCTCGTGAGTGTATCATCAAATGCAGCGCCAGCGGCGAAGGTTTCGACACTCCATAGATATGGCCCCGTATCAGTTGGCGTCTGATCATGGGCAATCGTCGTTGGCACACGTACCCCGTGTTTATGAGCAAGCTGTTGTGCTAGGATTGCCCGTTGCAGCGAAAGTGCAGGCTCAGCTTCAGCGCGCACAACCCAATATTGTTGCTCCCGCTGCGCCAAGTATGTGCGCTGGTTTGTTCCACCGGCCAATGGTGAGAATATGGTGTCTGCGCCAAGTACCGCGCAGATGGCCGTTGCTACTGTACTCGGGAGATCTGGATGCTGCATATTGTTCCCCATATACGCTCCTACACGACGAACTGCTGCCATCTCAGTAATGCATGATGTGTGCGCGATATTTGTTTGTGATTTGTAGTTTCACATAGGCCTCACACTTGAATCCATACATTCGCACAGTATGATTTTAGCAGTAGTAACTACAATACATTGAAAGAGGAAAACATGGCTCAGTCATATCGTCTATCACAAACCTATGCGCCAACCGAGGAATTTGATCAATACATGGCAGCGCTTCAGATTGATATGGATCAGTTCTGCTATGGGATCGGCATTCACCCAAGCACGCTTGAACGCATTCAACGCCTACGAACCACCAGCCGCAAAACTGCACAGCGCGTTTCTTATGGGTTTGCCATTATTCATGGAGCAATTCAACCCCAACAGGCCTTTACCCTGCTCTTTACTCCGCGGGCGCCAAAGTTTATGGATTTGTGTGCGATCAGTAACGTATTTCGGCGGCGGCGTGATGAGTGAAACCGACAAACGTAACCGATTTGAAGAAGACATTTTTTCGTATCAGGTGAATAAAGAGGGCAAGATCTTCATTTATTGGCAGAACCGCCAAATCATGATATTGAAAGAAGCCAAGGCGCGCAAACTGTTGGCACAATTAGAAGGTGCCGATCGACGTCAGGTACAGCTACTGCTTGCCAAAATAACCGGCCACTTCAAGCATGGCAATGAACGCTAGCTGGTTCGCAACAATAAGCCATAATGAAGCATGATAGAATTGGTGCGCTTGAATGGCTTGAACGAGAGCTTGTTCCATGGCGTTTCAGTGTTCTTAGCGCTGAAGGCTGCTGCCGATTTTGGGGTCGATCTACGCAATCACGATCCTTCACGCTCGTGGTCGCAAGGCTATGCGGAGAACTAATATGCGTGCGAAATATGTTCACACGAACCTAATCGCCACCAATTGGCGCAAGTTGGCCGATTTCTACTGTCGCGTCTTTGGCTGCTATCTGGTGCCGCCCGAGCGCGACTATCGCGGGGATGATCTTGATCGCGGGACGGGCCTGACCAAAGCGCACCTTTATGGCGCACATCTGCGCCTCCCAGGTTATGGCGAAGATGGCCCAACACTCGAAATCTATAGTTACGAGCCACTCGCTCCATCCCAACCCGTTGCAGTGAACCAACCTGGCTTTGGGCATATTGCCTTCGAGGTCGATGATGTTACACAGGCATATGAAACGGTGATCGCCAACGGCGGCCAGACGGTCGGCGAGATTGTCACCCTGACAACCAGCGCTGGTCGGCATGTCACCTTCTGTTATGTGCGCGATCCAGAAGGAAACATTCTTGAGTTACAGTCGTGGGCATAAGAACGGGAGCGCTGTATGTTATTTATGATTATTGAGCGTTTCAAAGACAACGACATGTTGCCGATCTATAAGCGTGTTCGCGATGAAGGCCGTATGTTGCCAGATGGGCTTGTATATCTGGATAGTTGGATCGAGCCGAATTTCAGCCGTTGCTTCCAGTTAATGGAATGTGACGATCTGCGCTTGCTTCAAGAATGGATCCTTAAATCGCGTGGATCGGGAGTGACATTTGAGATTGTCCCAGTCGTCACCAGCAAAGCGACACGTGAGCTCGTAGCGCCCTTGCTCGATGCGATCTAGAGTTGCGCTAGATGATGCAGGCTCTGCCATTCTGTTGCAAGCATCGCATAGAAATATTCACTCCACCAGATATTATCGCCACGATAAATACACTGCTGAAAATACCCCTCACGGCGCATGCCCAGCTTTTCCATCACGCGGTATGATGCTGGGTTTTCTGGTTGGCATGTAGCAATAATGCGGTGCAGCTTCAATTCCTCGAATCCATAATGTAACAAGCTCAATGCCGCTTCGGTTGCATAACCCTTCCCCTGAGCAGCACTATTGAAGACCCAGCCAACCTCGTAAGTTTCAGGGGCAAACCATAGGTGGAAGAACATGTGGCCGATCAGTTGCTGATCTGCTTGGCGAACGACTGCATAGGCGCGGCGCTCTTCGCCTTGATGCTCCATAACAAATGCCTGCGCCTGTTCCTCACTTATACACCCTTCTGGAATCCACCTCATCACGTCTGGATCGGATGTGTATGCGTGGACAGCCTCCCAATCGGCTGGCTCAAACATGCGAATCACTAAGCGCTCGGTTATGAGTGGCTGATATAGCATACACTCCTTAAGAAATGCACGAGTGGCTCGCAAACGCAATTATATAGGATGTCCTGCATCTGTGAGCCTTTGCATTTATAACCCGCGAGGTCACTCTCCTGCGTCAACTCTTGGTTTTTGGTTCTTGGTTCTGCGGCTGCCATATCGCGAACCACAATGCCGACCATATCTGGCCGAACCAACATGGTGATCTACCCACAGCTTAAAGCCTGTGGGCTTCTTGCTTCGTTGAGGGAAGCCTACCTGTTACGATAGGACTGACACACTCTCGACAAGCGTTTTGCGTCTCGGCCAATCCAGCCGCGACGTATGCTTCAACCAAGCGTCTTCCCTCCTGATCCAGATTACGGGCGGCATTCAGATCGCGATCATGGTGGGTGCCACAAC
>JANLSE010000625.1:0-2733 GCA_031362265.1 Roseiflexaceae bacterium | reverse complement strand
CTCTGTGTCTCTGTGGTAAAACCAAATGGGTGGTAAACCAAACGGAATGAACCTACATGCGCGTAGTCCTAATCTCAACCTATGAACTTGGTCGCCAACCGTTTGGCCTCGCCTCGCCTGCCGCATGGCTGCGTGCCGCAGGTGCAGAAGTAACATGCGCTGATTTGGCGGTTACAACTTTGCCTGAAGAAGCGATTCGCCATGCCGGGCTGGTGGCGTTCTACCTACCCATGCATACCGCGACGCGCATGGCCGCAGAGCCACTCCGCCAGGTGCGCATCCTTAACCCGCATGTGCATCTCGTTGCCTATGGCTTGTATGCACCGCTCAATGCTGAATATTTATATGGCCTGGGCGTCAAGACACTGATCGGCGGTGAGTTTGAGGCCGAGCTTGTTCGTGTGTATAAAGCAATCAGCAGTGATCCAGAGCCACACCAACGTTCACCCGAAGGGTACCCGGTTCCATCGCTCCACCGCTCTACCGCTCCATCCGCGCACATCCACCGCGAGCGCCTCGCCTTTGTCACGCCTGATCGCAGCAACCTACCGCCACTCACTGCGTATGCCCAACTGCGAACTACTCAAGGAGATCGGGTCGTTGGGTATACCGAAGCCAGCCGTGGTTGCAAACACACATGCCGCCATTGCCCAATCGTACCGATCTATGGTGGCACATTCCGTATCGTATCGCGCGATGTGGTTATGGCCGATATTCGCCAGCAGGTGTTGGCGGGTGCTCAGCACATCACCTTTGGCGACCCAGATTTCTTCAACGGGCCAGGCCACGCTATTCCGCTTGTCCAGGCGCTCCATGCAGAGTTTCCGCATGTCAGCTATGATGTCATCATCAAGGTTGAACACCTCCTGCGGCATGCCGATCTGCTCCCGATCCTTCGCGATACTGGCTGCGCATTCGTCACCAGCGCGGTTGAATCAACTGACGATACGGTGCTCGAACGCTTCGCAAAACATCATACACGTGCCGATTTTATTCACGCTGTGAAACTTATGCACACTATTGGGCTTGCACTTAGCCCGACGTTTGTGACCTTTACACCCTGGACAACGCGCGAAACCTATTGCGATCTGCTCGCACTCATCGCAGATCTCGATCTGATTGAACATGTTGCACCGATCCAATATGCGATACGGCTTCTGATCCCCGCTGGTTCGCTACTGCTTGAACTGAGCGAAGTACGTGAGCTTGTACAACCATTCAATGCTCAATCGCTCTATTATCCCTGGCGACATCCCAATCCGCATATTGATGCGTTATACGACAAGATACACCGTGTTGCTCAGCGCAGTGTGCCACGCCGTGAGATCTTCGCTGCGGTTTGGGAACTCGCCCAGCAATCACCAGCGCCAGAGCAACTCTTCGATCTGGCGAATAAGCCGATTCCATATGTCACCGAGCCATGGTACTGCTGAGCAGAGCCCACCGAAGAGCAGTTGGCTCTTGAACAAGTGTAACAATGCACGAGCGCGCTCATATGCTCAAACGCTGTGCCTCCGCACCCAAAGGGTACCCGCTGTGGTGAAGTTATCTGTTTGGACACAGCTTGGTATTAGCTATAGAATCGTGTCTAGCCATTAGATTGTGCATTATGCGCTATGCGTTCTGATCGCCCACAACACATTCTGCTGCTCACCACACCAAGCAGTTACCGCGCTGAGGCATTTTTGGCAGCTGCGCGCCGCCTGGGAATTACCGCAAGCGAGATGGTTGATGCGCCGCCGGCCTTAGCAGGCAACTGCGCATTGGCTGCCGATTTCCGCCAACCCGAGGCGCTTACTACAATTAGCACCTTCGCCATGCAGAATCCACTGGCGGCGATCATCGCGGTGGACGACAGTGGTAGTCTGCTCGCTGCCGAAGCTAGCGCATGCTTGGGGCTACCACACAATGCACCAACTGCCGCAATTGCTGCGCGTAATAAATTCGTGATGCGCCAAATGTTGAAGGCAGGAGCTGTGGCAATTCCGCACTACGAAC
Organism: Roseiflexaceae bacterium; assembly: GCA_031362265.1. GTDB lineage: Bacteria > Chloroflexota > Chloroflexia > Chloroflexales > Roseiflexaceae > JANLSE01. Next base: position 735 of record JANLSE010000625.1, on the reverse strand, counting down.
TGCATGGCTTTAGCGAAAACCTTCATATTCTGGCCGAATCAATCGCATACCCATGTGTCGTTAAGCCGCTTGAACTCAATGGCAGCCGTGGCGTTATCCGCGCCGATACGCCCAGTGAATTTCTACGCGCTGTCGAACGGCTGGCCGCCATGCTACGGCGTATCTATCCAGAAGGTAGTGCACCAGTGTTGATCGATGGCCAGATTGCCTGTGATAGTGCGCGCCAGTTTCTGGTAGAGGAATTTATTCCTGGCTTTGAGGTTGCGCTAGAAGGGTTGCTCGATCGCGGACAATTACAGGTACTGGCACTCTTCGACAAACCTGATCCGCTTGATGGGCCGTTCTTTGAAGAAACAATCTATGTGACACCATCGCGCCTGAGCGCCGAGGTACAGGCCGCAATCCAGCTCTGCACAACCCAAGCTGCCGCAGCTATGGGTTTACGCGATGGGCCAATGCACGCCGAATTACGTATCAACGCACATGGGCCATGGCTTGTTGAAGCTGCCGGGCGCTCAATTGGCGGCCTCTGCTCACAAACCCTTCAATTTGGCACCGATGCTAGCCTCGAAGAACTGATTCTACGCCAAGCATGTGGCCTAAGCGTGGATACCCTCAGCCGAAGCGGCAGTGCCGGTGGGGTCATGATGATCCCGATTCCAATGTCTGGTATTCTTCGCAGCATTACTGGCCAAGAACAAGCGATTGCCATCACAGGGATCGAATCGATTGAGA
>JANLSE010000611.1:0-1750 GCA_031362265.1 Roseiflexaceae bacterium | reverse complement strand
CTTGGCTTTCGCGCCGCAGCAAATCACGAACCGTCATCTGCGGGTTGTTACTGCCTTGGGAGTATGTCTGCGGCAAGGCTTGATCCGTATTTGGGCCACCAGAAACGATATCACCATTGCTCTTGAAGCCACGCCAACGTGCGATCGCGAAGGGGTTCATTCCTCCACCTGAAGTCGAACCGCAATGTGCACGTGCCGCAACCGTATATGATGAAATACCGGCTACACGCAGAAAGAAGGTTGAGGCTGGGCTTTGGAGTGCGATACGTACGTCTGAATTGCTGATCTCGACACCACGGGTCAGCTGCGAGCCGGTTGTGCCATTCGTGGCATACACATCGGCGATGTTTGCATAGGTAAGCGTTCCAGGTGCATTCGCGCTCGTCCCTGGCCCGGTAGCTCCCAAGTTCTCGGCAATAACGGATTGTGCATCAGTAATTGCGGTAGAGTCAGATTGGCCAAGTGCAAGTTGATTGGCGGCAGCTAAACAGGCAGCATCAGCGGTGTTCTGCATCAGGCGGCGCTGAGTATAGAGCATGCCACCATCAATGGCCAAGCCCATGAGTGCAAACAGCAGCGCTAGGACGATAGCAATAACAGCCAGTGATTGCCCTTGGTGTCGATGTGTCATGTGAACTCGCATGTGCGGCCTCTTATGGTGTGTACTCAAAGTTGACGGATTTACTGATCGTGATTGGATCACTCAATGCTCGCACAAATTTCGAAATGATGATTAAACGATATGGGTAGGTGATAGTCAGGGTTGCCCGATCACCTGGATCTGGCCCAGCATTTGTTTGCGCAGGCGTGATTGTGATCGCCCAGGATGTCGGGCTAGGGTTTGGATCGAGAATGCCCAGAGCGGTTGCCGAAATGTCGCCAGTAGGATTCCGGCAGCCCTGATTCGTGAGTGCCCGGGTGACAATCGCCTGTGAGGCCACATCCAGAACCGACCAGCCCTCGATTCCGCTAGTACACGCTGCCGGGTTAGAGAGATTGCTTGTGTTTTCATAGCGAACCGAACGATAGAGTGAACTGGCGCGTGCGCCTTCACGAACTGCGTTCGCAACCTGGATATGCGCATACAGCAGCATGCCAAAATCAAACATACTTACAAGGATCATTGCGATAAGCGGTAGTGTTAGGGCAAGCTCAACAAGCGCCTGCCCACGTTTGCGCTGGTCTCTCATGGTGCACCTCCTACGCCGCCTGGCTCTATTCGCATTGAACTGGAGGCTTTCAGATTGATCGAGCGTGAGCCAAACAGGTTAAAAAAGAGGCGATGAGTGTAAATCAGTTGTACGTTAATCGTGTCGCCAGAACGATACATATTTGTCGCGAGCGCCGCGGTTGGCGTGTATACAACTGTCGTGGTGAAGAGGCTCGTATTGATCATAGGGCTGAGTGTCTCGGTAATCGTACTTGACACATACTGTAGCCGACGGCCGTCCATTGCGGTGACATCGCTGGTTGATGTGACAGCCGCTGTCTCTTGATAAATTGCTCCTGACCGGGCTGCTTCACGGGCACTGTTTGTAATACCAACATAGATCGCCAGGATGATGCTGATTTCAACGATTGCAAAAAGTGTGGCAACCAGAATAGGCATTAGCAGTGCAAATTCGACCATGCTTTGCCCAGATTTGCGTGCGTGTCGATCCATACCATTACTCCAACTTTCACGAGTGTGAATGACTAACAAAGAAACGTATGGCTGCCTGTTTCGATGTGGCCTTAGGCGTTGCAGTTT
>JANLSE010000606.1:0-6504 GCA_031362265.1 Roseiflexaceae bacterium | reverse complement strand
GCGAAGTGCTGATCTGAATAGATCGATGTTTTAGGTGTTTGACAGCCTAACTCGTCCATCCACCCTCGTTTGCAGCGTTCGGTACGCATTTCTCGCGCCCGGCGCACTTCTCAACCGTACCTCACAGACCCCGCTCACTCGTCCCAACGATCTGGTCATCCTAATTTCTGGCACTTCTCTTTCCCACAGGTTGGCAGGATGTCCAGCAGCTGCGGAAGGAGCACCGGGCTAGCAACGTTGGCAACCTGCTGGCTAGTGAGATCGAAGAGCCTGAACTGCTGGGCTAATACCTCGTATACCTCTCTCATGATGCAATACGCGACGATGTGCAATAGTACGACTGAGGCCAACATTAATACCGGTACCGTGTAAATTTATTGTATAACATGTGCCAAGCGGCAGCGGGAAAGCATTTACAATTGGGGATGACCAAACTATTGGTACAAACTTGTGTCAATATGCTATACTCGATCTTGAAGCTACAAAAAGGTACCTGTTTCTGCTTATCCTGCTGCTTAGTCGCCTTGTGAACAAGAGTAACGAGAGACGATGCATCATAGAACCGCGTTAAGTAGATCTCATCTTCCTGCCCACTGCTGAACTGAGGCGATAATGTCGAATGATATGACTGTAAATGATCTCCAACTTCTAGCAAGTGATATTCGGCAGCTAGAGAGCGCCAACGAGATTACACGTTTCTTCGCCAGACTCGGCTATAACGTAGATGGTAGGATCAACATCCCAGATTACGCGGTGCTTGGCTTAGGCAGCGCCGATCTCCGCCAGCAAATTCATAAAATTGAGTTGATCGGCCATGATCCAGCAGATGGCGATATTACGATTTATCTTTTGGAAGTGCGCTCAGTTACTGCCAAGCTCCGCAACGATATCGCGCGGCGCTTTCGTGACCGCCCAGAAAACGCATTACTGGTGCTGACGAAAGACTATGAGCAGCTCGAGTTTGTGCTACTAGAGCGCGTCGTCTTGCGGAGCCAGAACCGTGGCCAGGCGCTCAAACAGACGATTCGCCCCATCCCGCTGACACTCAACCGCCTGAATCCCGAGCCAGTCGCGCTACGTGTGTTGAAGCGCTTCACATTCACCGAGGAAGATGCCGCCTACCAGTGGGAGAAGCTGCGCTCTGCCTACATGCTTGCCGAATGGAGCGAGGAATATTTCAACAATCGCGCGCTGTTCTCCGATTATTACTTGAATCATCGGCTAACTGATCCAAAGATTACGCCAGAATGGGCGGAGGACGTGCGTCCGATCGGCCGGGCGGTGTATGGTCACCTGGTGACCGCCCGCAAGGAGTACACCCGCAAGCCAGAGCAGGCCATCCGCAGCAAGCTCTACGAGCCGCTGTTTCAGCAGCTTGGCTTCGTATTCGTTGCGCAGAAATCCGGCTCGTCATCAGCTGAGACGCCGGATTACCTGCTGTATGCTCCTGGTAGCACGGATAAGCCAATTGCCGCTGCACTCACGTATGTCTGGAACCGCAATCTCGACGATGTGGACGAAGCCCGTGAGCTTACCGAAACAGATGGCGGCACACCGTTTGAGATTCCTGGTGCATTAGTGGTGAGCTTGCTGGAGGCACAGGTTGCGCCATGGGTGATTGTTACGAATGGCAAGCTATGGCGGCTGTACTCGGCAACTGCCAGTAATAAGGCAACCAACTATTATGAGGTTGATCTGGAAGAGGCGATTGCCGCCAACGACCAGCGCAAGGCGCTCCAATATTGGTGGCTGCTGTTTCGGCGGCAGGCGTTCACCGGTTTTCTCGATACGCTCCTGAAGAACTCGGCTGATTATGCCAAGGAGCTTGGCGAGCGACTGAAAGACCGTGTATTTGTCGAAATTTTTCCGCAGTTCGCCAAGGGCTTTATCGCCGACATGCGTGCAAAGGACGTCCATAAGCTCGACGATGCTGAGCTGGCGCAGGTATTCTCTGGCACGATGACCTTTCTGTATCGTCTCATGTTTTTGCTGTATGCTGAGAGCCTGGAATTACTGCCAGTACACGAGGCTAACGGCTACCGCGAGCTAAGCCTCTACCAGATGAAGCGTGAAATTGCCGAGACTGGCGGTACGCTGCTCGATGAGTCGCCCGATAAGCTGGGCAAGCGCTATGCCGCAAGTTCGACTGCCCTATACGAGCGGCTCAACGCATTGTTCGCCGTGATTAATCAAGGCTCGGATGAGCTGAACATGCCAACCTATAATGGCGGCCTGTTCAGTTCGCAGACCGACGGCGGCCAGTTCCTCGATAGCTATGCCATCCCCGACCGCTTTCTGGCGCTGGGTCTGGATCGACTAGCCCGCGATGTCGACGCGCGTACCAAGGCACTGGTCTTCATCGACTTCAAGTCGCTTGGGGTAAGACAGCTTGGCAGTATCTATGAGGGCTTGCTGGAATTCAAACTGAAGATTGCGAACGAACCACTGGCAGTTACCAAAGAAAAAGGTAAAGAGATCTATGTGCCGTTTGCAAAGGTCAAAAAGCCATTGACGACGATCGAAAAGGGGGACGTGTATCTCGAAAACGATAAGAAAGAGCGCAAGGCCACCGGCAGCTACTATACGCCGGATTACATCGTCAAATACATCGTTCAACATACCGTCGGTCCGGTGCTCGATCGTGCATTCGAGCAACTGACACCACGACTGCGCACGGCCCAGAAGGGCTACCGCGATTACGCCCGACTGGCCGAGGCGCGCTCCAGATCGACCGGCAAACCCGAGTCGCCTGCAGTGTACTGGAACAATCCAGACATGCAGCAGCTGGTGGACGAGTGCCTCAATATCCGCTGTCTCGACCCAGCGATGGGCAGCGGGCATTTCCTCGTCGAAGTGGTCGATTATGTCAGCAACCGGTTGATCAGCTTCCTGAATGGCTGGAGCGAGAACCCGGTCTGGGCCTTTATCGAGCGTACCCGCGACGACATCCTGGGTGAGATGGATCGTCAGCATGTGACGATCGATGCTGAGCGGCTGACGCGCGTGGCGCTGCTGAAGCGCGCGGTGCTGAAGCGCTGTGTGTATGGCGTGGATCTGAACGCCATGGCGGTCGAACTGGCCAAAGTCTCGCTCTGGCTGGATGCGTTTACCCTTGGCGCGCCGCTGAGCTTCCTCGACCATCACCTGAAGCATGGCAATAGCCTGATTGGCGCGCGTGTCAAGGATGTGCAAACCTACCTGGAATCGGGCGACCAGATCGACATGTTCTCGGGCAGCAAATTTACAGGTGTGATGCTGGCAACCGATCTGATGCGCCAGGTGAGCTTCCTAAGCGACAATACCGTCGCGCAGACTCAACAGAGCGCGGCTGCCTATCGCGACGCCAGCGACCACTTAGCGCCGTATAAGCGTCTGCTGGATGTCTATACGTCACGCTGGTTCGGCAACATCGCCAAGAAGGGTAAATCCGACTATGTTCGGCTATTCTTGCAGGAGCCGCAGACCGAGGCATGGCTTCAGAATCCGGCCACGCTACTCGATAATCGGCTCATCCCAGCCGACACAATCGCCGAAACCGCACTGCGTGCCGCCGAAGAGCAGCACTTCTTCCACTGGGAGCTGGAGTTCCCCGAAGTCTTCTTCGCGCCTAGCATCCCCGGCGGCAGCGATGTGCAGCTGCGCGAGGGCGGTGGATTCGATGCGGTGGTGGGGAATCCACCTTATTCAGCAGGGAGAGATTGGGGTCAAGCGAACGAGAAAACCTATCTGAATAATAATTTTGCGGTGGCTGAATATCAGCTTGATTTATATCAATTATTCATTGAGTCTTCCGTTATTCTACTTGCATTCAAAGGCATTATGGGACTAATCATCCCTGATACATGGACACAATTAGTCAACGCCCAAAGGTTACGCAATCTAGTATTAACTAACACAGATATTACACATATAGTCGCACTTAGTTCTGATGTTTTCCCCGATGCATCAGTAGATACAATGATTACAGTTTTACAAAAGAGCAGCCTAGACGAAAATAATCAAGTCAAAGTTTTTATATGTCGTGACAACCTATCCATTCCCAAAGAAAATGACTATAAGTTACCACAATCATCATTTCAAGGCAATGACGGAATGCGCATCGACTTTCTAACAAATAATAGCGCCCGTGGACTTTTATATAATTTAATTAAAGAAACTGATACTATCGGATATTTTTTTGAAACAACAAGAGGTATTAATGCATATGACAAGGCTCGCGGACAATCTGAAGAAGTAATTACCACAAGAGCATATCATGCTACATATAAGAAAGATGAAAATTATAGACCTGAATTAATGGGCTCTGATGTAGGGCGACATGAAGTCAATTGGAATGGTGATCATTGGATAAGGTATGGGAATTGGTTGGCTGCCCCACGAGAACCGCGATTTTTCGATCAACCTAAACTACTAGTTCGCAAGATATTATCAGGTGGTAGAGTTGTTGCATTGGTTGATGATAGTAATTATTATGTAGACCAACAGCTATACATAGCTATTCACAATACAAATAAAAGTGATGCACCATCACTCTGGTATTCTGCTGCAATACTAAACTCTACAGTGACCAATTATATTTACATTAATCGTTATCGAGAAAGTGATGTGCTCTTTCCACAAATAACGGTTGAAGCCTTTACCCAGCTCCCTATCCGCCGCATCTCCTTCACCACCCCTACCGCCGAGCGCGCACAGCTCACGCAGCACGCCATCGCCAGCTACGACGCCAGCGACAACGCCATGCTGCTGGCGCAGATGCAGGCGGTGATTGACGCCGACAAGACCGATGTTGTCCACGATCTGCTGGCACACCTGGCGCAGCGTATGATCGACCTAAATAAGCAGAAGCAAGCTGAGGTCAAACGCTTCCTGGGCTGGCTGGAGGCGCGGCTGAAGATTCGGCCCGACAAAGATGGTGCGACAGGGATCGACAGCCTTCCAGGCAGAACCGTCCTGCAGGGCTACCTGGGCGACTATCAGAAGGGTGAAAGCGAACAGCCCTGGCGCGAGTTCCACTATCGCCTGCACCAGAACCGCAACCGCTTCGCCGCTGCGCTTAGCGATGTCGAGGGCGAGATCGAGCGCGAGTACGAGCGCTCATTGGCAACACTGCTACCAATCAAGCGTGAATTGGCGCGTACCGATACGCTAATTGACAAGATTGTCTATAAGCTCTACGGCCTAACCGACGCCGAGATCGAGCTAATCGAGCGCCCGCAGTACGAGCAGGCACTGACGGATGCCAAAGCGCAGGTTGTGGCCGACAAGCAGATCACCGATGACGAAGTTAAGATCGACAAGATCGCTGAGAGCATCCTGCCAGCCGCCGAGCGTTTCTTTGAGCGTGTCGTGCCTAAATCGGATGAAGAGACGCTCGATCAGGATTTGCCAAGCTGGCGCGCACTGCCACCCGCCGCACCAACCTTCCTGCTCACTGGCGACTATAATCTGCGTACACTGCCAGAGCAGATGGATTTCTCAAGCTGTATTATTCCCTATACCAAAGCAGTCGAAGTGGTGTTGTTTGAGTGGATCTTTGCGCCGTTCCGTGCTACATCGGGCTACACTGATGTGGATTGTAAGAACAGTTTCCTGAAAGATTTCATGGTTGGCAAGAAGCATTTGACCCTCGGCAGCTTTGGAATCATCCTCAAAAGCACGGAACCTGCCCTACGCACATTCATCAGCAGCCAGATTTCCGACGCCGCCAATCGCATCTTCGGCGCTACTGGCGCTGTCGCACTGCTGAACGACGAGCAGATGGTACATCTACGCAATAAGGCCGCGCATGATGAGGTACTGACGCGCATTGAAGCGCAGGCAATCCGTGCGTGGGCGCTCAGTGTGCTGTCACTGGTATAGCGGTATAATAGGGTACGCAGGGAGGATTGCCATGACTGTTTTTGAAGTGTTGGAGCAAGCCAAGGCGCTCAAGCCGAGCGAGCGCAAAGAGCTTGTGAAACTGCTCATAGATACACTGGATTTGCCGCTTGAACCGACAACACTTGAGCCCGATCTGCATTGGGGTAAATCGCTGAATCGATTATTCGATCAGGTTGGGCCAATCGAGATGCTGCACCCGGAAATCGAAGACCCGGTTGGGTGGGTGCAGCATCAACGTTCTGAGCAGCGTCACCAGCGCTTGGCTGATTGGGGCGAGGGCAATGTCACGGTATGAGGTGGCAGTGTATAATGGAACCGATACACACAGAGGGCATAATGAATAACACTGTTGAATTAGATACAGCACTGCAACTTGCCCTGCGCCTCGTGCCTGCCGATAGGCTGCGACTTGTCGAGCTTGTGGTCGCCTCGGTTGGGAAAGATCTGTCGATAAGTGGTCAGACAGACGATATGAGCGTGGCACGAACCATACAGCGTCCAGTTGGTGGGAGTGTGTCGATGTCATCACCGCTGACCATGCAGAATTATCATCGGCCGCGTCAGATAACAGTTGAGCCAGTAGCGGAGAACCCTACCAATGCGCATTGAGGGTCGTTGGCT
>JANLSE010000543.1:0-6793 GCA_031362265.1 Roseiflexaceae bacterium | reverse complement strand
GCGAAGTTCCAGGTAGCATTGCCAATACCAGCAGTGCTTCAACCTGATAGTATGGATGCGACAACCGACTATTACACGCTTCATACGCAGGTGGTCCGTCAGGAGATTTTGCCAGGCCTCATGACATCGCTCTACACCTATGGCGGGGTTTTTCCAGCCAAGACGATTGAGGCACGCCGTGGGCGCACGATTAAGCTGAATGTCTATAATGATCTGCCTGGTCAGCCAATAAGCTGCCACTATCATGGCGGTGTCACTGCTCCACAGCACGACGGCTATGCCGAGGATATCACACTCAATGGTGTGAAGCTACCTACTCTCATTCAACCAGGTGGATCCTGGGAATATGAATACCCGAACCAGCAGGCGGCCTGTACAAATTGGTTTCACGACCATGCTGTTCATCATACGGCTGAGCATGTCTATCGTGGCATGGCTAGTTTCTATCTTGTGCGCGATGATGAAGAGGTAAGCTTTAATTTACCACAAGGCCAGTTCGAAATTCCATTGGTGTTTCAAGATCGGATATTCGATAGCAGCGGCGAGCTCGTGTACGATAACAATGGACATGCGGGTGTCGAAGGTGATGTACAATTAGTGAATGGTGCTCCCTGGCCACGGCTACAGGTTGCGGCGCGTAAATATCGCTTCCGCATGTTGAATGGCTCCAACTGGCGGCGTTACAACTTCAGCCTAAGTAATCGCCAGCTGTTCAGGCAGATTGGCACTGAGTCTGGTTTCTTACCTGCACCGCTCAATCTCCGTTCGTTTGAGATGTACCCCGCCGAACGCCAGGATATGGTCATCGACTTCTCGAAGGTGGCGGTTGGCACCACAATCTACCTTCTGAATCAGTCCAAGGAGGCCAAGGGCACACCAATGGAGCGCGTGATGGCCTTTGAAGTCGTGCGGAGCGCAGTAGACGACAGCCAGGTGCCGAGCGTATTGTCCAGCTACGAAGATCTACGTACTCCAGAGGCGATCAGTCGATCGGTAATCACACGTACCTTTGTCTTTGATCGTACAAAGGGCGCGTATGCCATCAATGGTAAGTTCTGGAATGTGAAACGCTTTGATGCCAACCCACGTTTAGGAACTACTGAAATTTGGCGTTTAGTGAACAATTCAGGTGGTTGGTTTCACCCAATTCATATTCATCTGGTCAACCTCCAGATCCTCGATCGTAAAACGAAAGGGGTCGCCACCACAGTGGGAGGCTGGGAACGTGGCCGTAAAGATGTAGTGCCGATTGCGGAAAACTCGGAGGCACGTGTAATCATTAAGTGGGACGCGGCAGAGTATCAGAACTTTACTGGCCCCTACATGATACACTGCCACAATGTCGATCACGAAGATCACGACATGATGACGCAGTTCCAGGTGCTCCCAGCTCTATGAGCCCTGATCTAGTAGCTGCTGAAAGTCCAGCCCTCCGGTCACGATCACTCCGGGGGGCTTTGCTTACGCTGCTTCTGATTGTGCTGAATGTGCTAATCTTTGCGTATCAGTCAGCGCTGCCAGCACAAGAGATTGAGCAGTTCATCTTACGCTGGTCGGTGGTTCCGATGGAGATAGTGGAATGGACAGATCTGCCGCCAACGGTGCCGTTCCCGATCGCCGGAACGCTGTTAAGCGGCTTGTTTCTGCATGCCAACCTCGTTCATCTAGTGCTCAATATGATGCTGTTGGCGATGTTTGGTATGCCGATTGAGCGCCACGCTGGGGCTGGTTGGTTGCTTATGATTTACCTGGTTGGTGGAGTTGTTGGTAGCCTGACTCAGATCGCTACCAACCCACTCACACTTGCCTCGTTAGTTGGTGCGAGCGGTGCTATCGCAGCATTGATTGGGGCCATGATCCTGCTACCACGTGCCCGATACCATCTATTCATCATGGCGGCATGGGGCGCGATGCAGATTTCCACGCTGATCAATGCGCTTTTGTATGCGCGCTGGATCAGTGGTGGTCTAGCGATCTGGACCCATGTTGGTGGGTTTGTAACTGGTATTGCCCTTGCACTCGTGCTACGCCACTTTATGCGTAGGACAGGCGCAACTGATGGGCAGTTACCAGGTTACATCGAGCCCCAACCCTAAGTGCAATGCTTGGTCGTACGCGAGTTGGCCGACAGCTAAATCCTGCACGGCATTGCCGACCGATTTGAAAAATGTAATCTCGTGCGGGCCTTGGCGGCCAGGTGCAAGCCCTGCAATGACCGCGCCAAGTTCGGTGGTTTGCTCTTCGCGCAGTGCCCCCACTGCACGAGCATCAATTAAATCACCGGCTTCCGACCACGCTGCCGCATGTTGATCAACAAATACACGCGCACGGCCAATTGTCTCGGCTGGTACTTCGGCCATACGCGGGGTGAACGACCCAACACCATTGATATGTGTCCCTGGGCGAATATCACGATCCGCAAAGACCGGCGTTGATGATGAAGTGGCACAACAGACCACATCGGCCTCGGCCAATGCAGTTTGAACCGATGCAGCGACCACAATCTCCGCCTGTACGCCTTCCAGAATTAAACGATCATGGAGTTTTTCGGCCCGATCATGGCTGCGATTGACAATCAGGATCTTTTCAATTGGCCGCACCGCGCATACCGATAATACCTGGAATGGGGCTTGCCCGCCTGCCCCAATTATCACTAGGATACGGGCATCTGCACGGGCTAAGGCCTGAGTTGCGGCTCCTGAAGCGGCTCCGGTTCGCAGCGCTGTTAAAAGTCGTCCATCGAGTACTGCAAGAGCCTGTCCGGTGGCTGGGTCGAACAGGGCTACAAGTGCGTGAATGGTGGGAAGTTGATTGTGTGCAGCATTATGTGGGAAGACGGAGACAACCTTCATACCAAGCGCAGTTCGCGATTCAGAGCCGCCAGCCAAGAGTGCTGGCATAAAGAATGTATGTGAGTCATGCGCTGGCTGCCCAAGCGAAATACGGAGTGGCACCTCGGCGCGCCCAGTGGCGATTTGGGCAAATGCATCTGCTACGGCTGCCACTGCTGCTGCCACCGGAACTGCTGTTCGCACATCATCTCCGCTCAATATGCGCATGCCATACCTCAGCTTTCTCTATGAGCCTGAATTCTTCGTTATCTGGTTGTACATCCATACTATACCAGCAGCAGTAATACTTGTGGTACAGCTTATAAACCTGTCAGGTGCGGCCTAGGGGCTGCGATGAGCGTTCCAACGGCTCTGAGGGCCGCGCCTGACAGGTTTAGGGCAATTCACATGTGCTTCAAAGGAGACTGAATGATACGCCTATCTCGCTTTTCAATGTCTCAGATTGTGCTGGCAGGTTGCATCACCCTTCTAATCGGAAGCTTCCTCACAGGGCAGCCGAATGCGCTTCGTCCACATATTGCCCATGCGGCAATTATTAGTGTTGATGTTATTAACTATGATTATCAGCCTAACCCGCTTACAATCAATGTTGGCGATACAGTGACATGGACGAATATCTCTAGCTCGATTCACGATGTTACTAGTGGTGCAAATGAAACGAGTGATGGCCTCTTTGCTTCGGGAGATATGGTTCCAAACAACCCTGCTAACCGGACATTTTCGCGAACCTTTACCCAAGCTGGAACTTACCCCTACTTCTGCAGCCATCATAATGGCATGTTTGCAAGCATTATTGTACAAGGTGGGCCAACAGCGACGGCCACGGCGACGGCCACGGCAACCGCTACACCAACCGCCACGCCAACCGGTACCCAAGTGATAGCAACCGCTACCGCAACACCAACTGGCACGCAAACAACAGCGATACCAACCGCCACCGTAACCCAGACACCGGTTGCCCCAAATTTGCCATATCGAATATACCTTCCGGCGATCTCGTAAGGTATCGTGAATCTACGTGAGGTGTAATGCTCCGAGCTGCCTCATGTGTAGTAGCTATTGGTTCTTGGCTCTTGGTTCGCACACCGTCACATGCCCAATTTTCCGGCCAGTCCGAGGTTCTTTCTCATACAAATGAAGGTGTGCGCCGGGAGTCGCCAGTAGTGCTCGAATATCTGGGAGCTCGCCAATCAGATTCGTCATAGTGCTATTACCACGCGGAGTAGTAGCGCCAAGTGGTAATCCCATAATTGCGCGCAGATGATTCTCGAACTGGCTTGTTTCAGCGCCCTCGATCGTCCAATGGCCGGAATTGTGAACACGAGGCGCCATCTCATTCACAATAAGTTGCCCATTAACTTGGAATAGCTCAATCGCTAGCACACCAACATACCCAAGTCTTTCCAATGCGCTTCGCGCGTAGTGCTCAGCCTGTTCTTGCAGTTGTGGGTTCAATGCCGGTGCAGGCGCGCGAGTCTGTCGAAGGATTCCTTCGCTATGCGTATTTTCGACCAGTGGATAACAGCTGGTTTCACCAGTAAGCCCGCGTACTGCAAGAATAGAAAGCTCCCGTTGAAATTGGATGAACCCTTCGAGAATGAGCGCCTGTGAGCCAAGCGAAGCCCAGGCTTGATTGGCATCTTCAAGTGTGTGCAACACATACTGCCCTTTGCCATCATAGCCCATACGGCGTGTCTTGAGTACTGCGGGTAAACCCATGGTATGCACTGCGTGTAGTAGATCGGCATAGGTTTCGATCTTGGCAACCGGCGCGGTTGGGATGCCCAGATCTTGGAAGAACTGCTTTTCTGTAAGGCGATCCTGGGCTGCGGCGAGTGCAGCGGGTGGTGGCAGAACCGGAACATGCTGCGCTAAGAATGCTGCCGTTGGTAGCGGTACATTTTCGAATTCATAGGTGACCAACTCAAGCCCATCTGCAAAACGTGTAAGTGCATCCTGATCTGTGTAATTTGCGGCAATTTGCATCCCTAGCCGGGCTGCTGGCCCATTGGGCATTGGGTCGAAAAAGCGGAACTGTAGCCCAAGTGGCACTCCTGCCAGTGCGAGCATACGCCCTAATTGCCCTGCGCCCAGAATCCCAATTGTGGTGTCTGCCATGATCATGCCTCGTTCAATTGATGACTACTCAAAAGCGGATAGAGGGCGCAGCGATATTCATGTAGGATCTTGTGAAATGACCCATGACCGCAGCCATAGTTATGGCCTTGGCTGCTTATACCCGCGGATCGGGATGTTCGGTGACTTGGCGTGTCTGTTCTTCTCGCAGGTGGTGTAGTGCAGCACGAACACTCGGCCGTGAGGTGCCAATAATCGACGCAGCAAGAATTGCAGCATTTACCGCGCCTGCCCTGCCAATCGCCAGCGTGCCAACCGGAATACCAGCTGGCATTTGTACAATTGAAAGTAGTGAATCCATGCCATTAAGGGCCTTGGATTGAACTGGTACTCCTAACACCGGGAGTACCGTTTTTGCGGCAACCATACCTGGCAGATGGGCTGCGCCACCAGCACCAGCAATAATCACCTCTAGACCCCGCTCTTCGGCGCTGGCTGCATATTCAAACAATAGATCGGGGGTACGATGCGCTGAAACAACCTGTACCTCATATGGGATGGCCAACTGATCTAGTAGCTGTGCCGTATGCTGCATCGTTTCCCAATCGCTTTTTGATCCCATGATGACACCAATAAGTGGTTTCATGCCAAACCTCATGCTCTTATAGTCCTTTTCACTGGGCAGATGATAGCAGACGTTGTGGTGGCGTCAACCACAAACGCTATAAGGCTATGCCACTTGGTCTACTTCGCTAGCCTACGCCACGCTTAATATGCCCTTCCAACGTGTGGCCAGTGGCTGTCTCACATGCCCGTAGGTGCAGGATGCCATCCTGATCAATACTAAACGTTACTGTGAAATCGGCGCAGTGGCCCGCGGCCGGGTGGAGACCTCCAAACTGCCAACTACCAAGTTTCTCACAGGCATCTGGCGGTACTGGCTCGGTTCCATATGGATCTGCATTGCGTGCGCCACGGTACTGTAAGACATCAAGGGTTACGCTCGTCTGGCCAGGTAGGCGTGTAGTGTAGCGCTCAGTAAAGGCACCTGGCATGCTGGCATTTGGGGTTGGGATCGGCGTGTTGGCGCGGATGATTGGGCTGAGTAACTCGTTATTCCCATAGTAGCAATTAATCCCCAGGGGGTAGGGCGTAACATCCCAGATATTCAGTACGGCTGTGGAAGCTGCGCGTGCGGCCCCAAATGCAGCAAGTGCAGTGGCATCATCGCTATGGTGTAGCTCATTCACCTGGCGCCCAAATACTGTGGCAATCGTACGATCGAGGCCAGGTAATGCGGCCCAATCACCGATTAGCACAATATGCTCAATCTGGTGCGCCTGTAACCCAGCGCTATGCAGCGCTTTTCGGCAGAGAGCGGCTATTCGGGTGAACCATGGCTTTAACCAGCTTAGCGTACTGGTACGCCGCACAACGACACTGAGGTCACGACCAAATCCACCACCATGATCGAGCATAAGTAAGGCTTGATCGTTTGTACGCAATTCCCAAAGCAGATCTTCAGCCGCCCGACGCAAACCCAAGGCGGCGCTGCGGCTTTCATCGGCCGCGAAGACATCGCAATGCATGTGTGTGGTAAAGTGTATGTTCAGGCGCTCTGCAACACCCCAGGCAATATCATCGCCTCCAAGTAGTGGATCCGTAGCTGTAGCAAGAATACGGATGCCGCCAACGAATGGCGAATGCAGCTGGCTGCTCGGTTGGATCTCAGCAAGGCTTACTTCGGTGGTCGCGCCACTACAACTGATGATGGCGACATTCCCAGCTAGCGGTGCTGCAATCCCAAGAATCGCAGCAGTGGGCTGATTGATGAGGCGACGAACCTGAAGTCCTTGGGCTTCGAC
>JANLSE010000432.1:0-3447 GCA_031362265.1 Roseiflexaceae bacterium | reverse complement strand
TTCCTCGAGAACGCAGCGCGCTGGGCGGTCGCGCTGCGCGCTGCCGCTGCGGACGTCGTGATGAACGAGCGAGTCGCAGGGCACGACGACGCGATGTGGCGAGAAGAGTTTCCGCTGATGGTTGCGTGGGCGTTTGGTCAGCGAGTTCGATCGAGAGACTCAGATGATTAGTCTCGATAACTCGCCTAGCATAAAGTTAAAGTTGACCAAGGAACCCGTCGCGCCAATTGCTGGCGCAATCGGCTGCATTCGCCCTGCCGACCAAATGAGATCACGCCTTTTTGACATTCGTTCGCCGCTTTGGTGTTGGTTCGTTGGTGCTGTTGGTTGCTCCGCAGCTCGCTTGACGGCACAGCTTGGTATTGAGCTGCCGATTTGCGACAGAATTTGGTGAAAAGACCGAAGCGACATAGGTCGCTATTTATCGACCGGAGGGAATATGAAAATCACTGATTGTTCATTCACAAATAGCGATACTGAATACAATCTGATCAAGGAATTATTGCTAGAAGTTGAAAACTATCCTGATATTGATAATAACTGGGAGCCAGGTCGAATGGACGGGTGGCGCTACAATACGCATGTCGAAAAGGGGGTGGATTTCTTTACGACCCACGCCCACTATTGGAAGACGGAAACGGACCAGGTTGTGGGTTTATTCATCTCTGAATACGGTAAAGATGATTTCTTCATTGTAGTGCATCCGGATTTCATGGCGCTGTTCTCTGAAATATTGAATTGGGGGCTTGAATTTTGGGCACGAGGAAAGACCAAGATCAGTACCGAAGTCTACACCTATGGCCAACAAAAGATCGAGCAATTGATGGCCGCAGGTTTTTATGAAGATGGTCATGTAGAAAATGTCAGAACGTACATACTCCGGGACTATGATTACGCCTGCGACATCAAACCAGAGTTCAAATTGCTGGCTTTTTCCGAATATGGGAATTATGAGAGCCGGGTCAAGCTGGTTCAGAATGCTTTTAACAATCCCTCCTATACTGAGTCCCGCTTGCGTTCAATTCAGAATTCCCCGAGCTATCAGGCGAAACTGGATTTAGTCATTGTGAACCCCCAAAACGAGAGCGTCGCATACTGTATGGGGTGGATAGAAGAAAATGATCCAAAGACTGGTTTCATTGAGCCGATGGGGGTCCATTCAGATTACAGAAAAAATGGCTTCGGGAAAGCCCTGGCAAAAGAGTGTTTCAAACGTCTTGGCAATCTGGGGGTTGAAAAGGTCTGGATTGTCTCCCGTGCAGAACCGGATGTCTCCAATTTTCTGTATGAATCATTGAAGCCAGCAAGCATTAAACGGTCGTATCGATACTCCTTAAACCTTGAGAAATGATTGGTCTAGGTACAGCCTTATGATTGAGGTTGCTCAACGGCTACAGAGACAAAAGATGGGGCAAACTATGCAACAAACGATCTACGAAGTCGCGGGAGGAAGGCAAGCCTTTGTTGACTTGGCGCACGCATGGCACGCACGATGCTTGGCTGATCCGATCGTAAGCCACGCTTTTTCACACGGGTATCACCCGCAACACACCGAGCGGCTCGCTGCTTATTGGGCTGAAGCACTTGGCGGACCGCGAGAGTACTCGGATTCCATGGGCAGCGAATCCCAGGTGATTCGTATGCATTCAGGAAATGGTGAGCACCGAGAGATGGACGAGCGAGCACAAAGCTGCTTTGCGCAAGCACTGGATGATGCGGCCATCCCCGATGACCTGCGCCTGAGAAGCACACTCAAAGATTACTTTCGCTGGGCGACAGAGCGTATGTCGGGCTATCCAGAATCGGCAGATGGCGTGCCCAGCGGACTCGAAATTGCATACTGGTCCTGGAACGGGCCGCTATGAAGCGTGCCTATGTTGGCATTCTCACTGTTTCGTTGCGAATGATTGAATGTGACGGAGCACCGCTATCGGCACGTGCTAGCGTAAGACAAAATAACGGTAAAGGAGAGACAAGTGATCTTCACCAAGAAACGAGACCCAAGGCTAATTACCGTACGGCGCGGTGGCACACTGCACGACGCTGATCATCATCTTCTTGCAGTGTGGGCAGCTGATTGCGCGCAACACGTGCTGCACTTCTTTGAAAACATGCAGCCTGGCGATGATCGTCCACGACATGCGATTGAACTGGCGCGCGCTTGGGCGCGAGGCGAGATCACAATGACGCAAGCTCGAACGTCCGGCGGTCACGCCATGGCGGCAGCCAGAGTGATGAGCGGAGCGGCGAGGGATGCGGCTTATGCAGCCGGACAAGCTGCGGTAGTGGCACATGTGGCAGCGCATGAGTTGGGTGCAGCTGCCTACGCAATCCGGGCCGCACGCGCAGCGGCCGATGAAAGTGCGCATGACGAGGCAGGTCGCTTGGAATGTCAATGGCAACGCGAGCAACTTCCCCGCGAGATCCGAGAACTCGTGCTCGACGACCAGAGATTGCGCAATGAAGTGTGCTGGTTCCTGTTCAATTATTGAAGGCTTCGGTCAAATCAGACGACATAGCTGATGGCAAGAATTAAACGGCAAAGCAGAGTGCGCCACACTGGCGGCCCAACAGGCGTTTGTCCCTGCGAAAGCCCAGATCGACGAGTGCTTGTTCAGATTGAAAGAAAGGAGAGACTGAGCATGGAAACACAACCCGAACCGACGCTGGTCGAATTCGTTCGTTACACCCAGTGGGCCAACCAGCAGTTACTGGATATCTGCACGAACCTCGACGAGAGCCTGCTCACAGCCAGCATGCCAGGTGCCTATGGATCGATTCTTGAAACCTTCGGCCACCTCTTGCGGGCAGAGGCCGGTTTTCTGAAGCGTATCCACGGAACGGCTCCGCAGCCTGCATTCAAATGGGAAGAGGGTGCGAGCCTGGCACAAATGGCAACCTTTGCAGCCCAAGTGGGCGAGGCGTTTATGGAGACGATCCAGCGCGTCCCGCCCACCCAGAACGTCCACGAGGAGGGCAACGGCTGGACCTTCGACTACCAAGCGCGGCTGATCTTCATGTCCCTGGCCTACCACGGCATCGCCCACCGCACCGATATTACGACGTTTCTCAACAGCCGAGGTGTGGCGTTGCCAGAGCTAGATGTCTGGGGATATCAGGCGGCGTACCCCGACCGCTTTCAAGCGAAAGTGACGAAGGTAGCTGGCGATTGACTCACGCACCAAGTTAGCACATGTTGTTCATTTGTGAGCCTGTCGTTAGGTATTGGAGGGTATTTGCATGAAATACAATGTCAGCCTCGAAAGATGCAACAGCCGACCGCTTGCGGTTGTGCGTCGTCGTGCGTCAGTACAAGAACTTTCCAAGATTGTCCCAGAAGGCTGTGGCATCGTCTGGAATGTTGTCCGCGCCCAACAGGTCAAAGGGGCAGGTCGCCATGTGGCACTCTACCTTGATGATGCCATCAACCTTGAAGTGGGGGTCGAG
>JANLSE010000377.1:0-4778 GCA_031362265.1 Roseiflexaceae bacterium | reverse complement strand
GTTACCAATCAGATCACCAACCGCATAAATGTGGGGCGCTGCCGTTTGATAGAAGGCATTCACCGCTAGCCGCCCACGCGTATCGGTTGAAAGCCCTGCCGCTGTCAGATTCAGTGATGAGGTCGCACCGGTACGCCCAATGCTATAGAGCGCCTTTTCTGCGACGATTTGCTTACCGCTACCGAGATAAATTTTCACTCGGTCACCATGCTCATCGGTGATAAGTTCAACATTTGAAACTTCTTCGCCAAGCCGCAATGTGACCCGATTCTGGCGTAACTGATAGGCCAGGGTATCCATAATCTCGGCATCGACAAACGGTAATAAGCGCGGTCGCTTATCGATCAATGTCACCCGTACCCCAAGCGCAGCAAACATGCTGGCATATTCAAGGCCAATAACTCCCGCACCGATCACAGCCAGTGTGCGTGGCAGTGTCTCTAAACGCAACATGTCATCGCTAATCAGAATGCGCTGTCCATCAAACGGAATATGTGAATCCTTGGTGGCACTTGTTCCTGTGGCAATCACGACATGCGCTGCCGTTACATCACGCCCGCCATGGCCGACAATGTCAGCCAATCGCAACGTATGTGGGCCAACAAATGATGCATCGGCAGCAATTGTCTCAACCCGGTTGCGCAGTAATTGGGAACGCGTGACATCAATCTCATGGCTGATTACATGCTCTGTTCGGAAGAGCAGATCACTCATGGTAATATGCTCTTTGACGGTATACGATGCGCCATACAGACCACGTTCGCGGTATCCCGAGAGATGCAGAATCGCCTCACGCAACGTCTTGCTGGGGATCGTCCCAGTATTAATGCAAACACCACCCACTACTACCTTACGCTCGACAATTGCCACGCGCTTATCGAGCTTGGACGCCTGAATGGCCGCACGTTGGCCGGCTGGCCCAGAGCCAATCACCAGCAGGTCATAGTCGAACTCCGACATTCTTCCTCCAATGGTGCCTACGGCCCACCGTTGAGTGTTTGCTTACAGCGCCAAACAAGCTGCTCCAAGATTCTGGCTTTCTCATTATAACAGCACTACTAATGCTATAATCACGGCGCATGTCGCTCGTTGTTGAACCGCAGAACCGCAGAACCGCAGAACCGCAGAACCAGAGAACCGCAGAACCGCAGAACCAGAGAACAAGAACCACATGTTGATGCACCAGAATGACCGATCCCGTTTACGAATGAATTAGGACTGCTATACCGACGACCAATAGAAAGGCAATTGTATGCGGATCTTTGAGAAACTTGGCCGCAAGAAGGTAGTGCTCGGTATGATTCATCTTGGGACGATGCCTGGCACACCATTTTATGAAGAGGGTAGTTACGAAGCAACCTTCGAGAAGGCACTCGCCGATGCACAGGCACTGTTTGTTGGCGGTGCGGATGGCTGTCTGGTGCAGACAGTTGACCGAGTCTACCTACCAAACGATGAGTCTGACCCGGCGCGAGTGGCGGGTGTGGCAAACATTGTGCGCGCGATTGACAAGGCTACCGGGCCAGAGTTTCAGATCGGTGTGCAAATTATGCGCAATGCGCTGAAAGCCTCACTGGCGGTCGCTAAGGTCTGTAACGGCTCGTATCTACGCTGTGGAGCGTTAGTAGGCGCCACGCTCACCTCACATGGAATGGTGGAGGCCAACCCATATGAGGTGCTCCAGTATCGCAATACAATCGGGGCACAACATGTGAAGCTGATTGCTGAGATCGACTCCATGCACTTTCAGTGGTTTGGTGGCAAGCCGGTCGCAGAGGTAGCACGCTACGCCAAATCCTCCGGTGCAGCTGCGGTTTCGCTTGGCAACCCGGATGATGACACAACCATTCAGATGATTCGTGATGTGCGCCATGCAATACCTGGCATGCCTATAATTCTTGCTGGCTACACGAATCATGCCAATGCAGCACGTATGCTCGCCGATGCCGATGGTGCGTTTGTTGGCACATGCCTTGAGCGCGATGGTTGGGGTGGCTCGATCGACATCGAGCGTGTACGCGAGTATGTCGCAATTGTCTCCAAACTATAGCGTTGACCCTACGAGATCGAGAGTGCATCAGGAGATCTCATGTATCGCACCAGAGGAGGCGACGATGCAAACATGCCCGCATTGCGGTTTTCGGAATACTGATGGCCGCACAATTTGCGAGGAATGCCATCAGAGTCTACCTGCCGCCAATGTCATATCAGCAGCGACTCAACCAAAACTACCAACAACCCCACCTGCAGCAACTCCTACAGTAACAGTCGAACCAGGGATCCCACCAAGAACAGCGCTCTGGATTAAGATCGGTTGTGGCATTGGCGCGTTTGTAGTTGTGTGTTGCATTCTCCTGATCATTATTGGCTCACTGAATCCGCCAGCGCCAACCACGAGCGAACCAACAACGAACCCTACATCTGTCGAGATCGACCCCACCAGCGCGCCGACCGAGATCCCATAGCATCAGCGGGCGAACACAAGGTTCGCCCCAACAGCATTCATTGCGGGCGAACACCCGCCGCGTGGCGAGGCAACGGCGGTGGTAGGATGGAAGCGGCTAGGTATCGCCCCTACCGTCGTTGGATCGCGATGCCCACGCGATCGTGCACCGCCCTCGCCCCATCCACAGCCGTGGCATGACCGCAGGTGCTGATCGTGCCACCATCCTAAAATCAGGGTCAAGGGATGAAATCCCTGCCGTGGGGTGCCGGGGCGGACGGAACCGCCCTGGCGAAGACTGAAAAGCCACAATCATTGGAGATTTGAGCCGAGGTTTGGGCGAACACGATATCCCATCGCCCTCCAACGCGGCCTTCGTTGCGGGCGAACACCCGCCGCGTGGCGCAACAACCATAGTGACGGGATGAAAGCGGCTAGGTATCGCCCCTACCGTCGTTGGATCGCGATGCCCACGCGATCGTGCCATCGCCCTCGCCCCATCCGCAGCCGTGGCATGAGCACAGGTGGTGGAAGCGCCACCGTGCCAGAATCGGGGTTCGGGGTGAAACCCCGACCGTGGGGTGCCGGGGCGGACGGAACCGCCCTGGCGAAGACTGAAAAGCCACAATCATTGAAGGTTTGAACAGGGTTTGGGCCAGCACAAGGTTCGCCCCGACAACAGTACCATTAACCGGCTGTGCATGCTATAGTTGTAGCACATCCCTATAAGCAGAGCAGAGCTATGCCAACAGCACAAACTATGACGCCACATGCATTTGTCACAAAGTGGCGTGGCGATACCCGGAAAGAGCGTAGTGTCTCGCAGGAGCATTTCATCGATCTATGCCGCCTGATTGGCCATGAGACGCCCGGCGATAATCGCGATGCTACACTCGCCTTCGAGGCCGGTGCGAGTAAGAGCAGCGGCGGCCAGGGCTGGGCGGATGTCTGGAAGCTAAAACATTTCGCCTGGGAGTATAAAGGCCCCGATGCGGATTTGGTCAAAGCCTATGCACAGCTCCAACAGTATCGTGATGCACTCCAGAACCCGCCATTACTGGTGGTGAGCGATATTCAGACAATTGTTATTCATACCAACTTTTTCAACACAATCAAGCAAATCACAACGCTCACCCTGGACGATCTGCTCACGCCGGCTGGTATTCAGACGCTACGGAATGTGTTTGAGAACCCCGAGGCGTTGCGCCCTACGGTCACGGCGCAACAGGTGACAGAGCAGGCTGCGGCAGAGTTTGCCAAGGTCGCAACCAATCTACAGCGCTATGGCGAAGATCCACAGCAGGTCGCACATTTCCTTATCCGGCTGCTGTTCTGCCTGTTTGCTGAAGATGTTGGGCTGCTACCGACCGGGCTATTCACACGCATTGTGAGCCAGACGCGTCAGCGCACATCGGCGTTCGTTGCACAACTACGCGATCTATTTGCCAAGATGGCCACCGGTGGCTTCTTTGGTACTGAGGAAATTAAGCATTTCAATGGCGGGCTGTTTGAGAATGATACGGTGCTGGAGCTAGACAGTGATGCAATTGGGATTCTGGAGCGGGTGGCAAAGCTGGATTGGAGCAGTATTGAGCCTTCGATCTTTGGCACTCTGTTTGAGCGCTCACTGGACCCCTCGAAGCGCTCGCAGCTTGGCGCACACTATACCAGCCGCGAAGATATTATGCTGATTGTCGAGCCAGTGCTGATGGCGCCCTTGCGCCGCCGCTGGGTTGTGGTGCAAGAACAAGCCCGCGAACTGGCCGTACAGCGTGATGCGGCTGGCGGACAATCACAACGAGGGAAACTCCATAACGAGCTAACACGCGTGTTGATAGGATTCATTGATGAGATTGCGAGTACACGGGTACTCGACCCGGCGTGTGGTTCGGGCAACTTCCTGTATGTGGCACTGAAACAATTGCTGGATCTAGAGAAGGAAGTTATTAATCTTGGGGCCGACCTTGGGCTTTCGCGCATGATGCAACTGGTGAGTCCGGAGCAGCTCTATGGGATTGAGATCAACGATTATGCCCATGAACTCGCACAAGTGACGGTATGGATCGGCTATATTCAATGGCTTCGCGATAATGGCTTTGGGCTTGGGCGCGAGCCAATTCTTCAGCCGCTTGATACGATCAAGCATATGGATGCGATTCTCGCTTTTGATGAACAGGGTAAGCCATATGAACCAGAATGGCCTGAGGCCGATGTCGTGATCGGCAACCCACCGTTCTTGGGTGGTCAGAAGTTATTACGCGAGTTAGGTGATACCTACATTACCGCAGTGCGAACTCTCTATGAGGGGCATGTTCCTGGTGGTGCGGATTTAGTA
>JANLSE010000324.1:0-2264 GCA_031362265.1 Roseiflexaceae bacterium | reverse complement strand
ACAGGCTTGAAAGCCCTTGACAGCCCTACGAACGCATACTGGGGAATCAGACAGGCTACAACCAGAAGAGACAGATCCAGCCGAAAGATAAGGGGTTTCCTTCATGACCAGCAGCACCCGCCTGCGTATGATCAAGATGGTGAGGAAGATGTATGCCTTGCATTGCTATGCAGACCAGTAGGAGGAACTCATGATTAACCGTGTCACACTTCTGGGTAATCTGGGTGGCGAGCCAGAGATGAAATTTATCGCTGAAGGAACAGCAGTAACCCAGCTCTCCATTGCTACTGAGCGCAGTTGGAAGGATGAGGATAGGCAGGAGAAGAAGGAGACGGAATGGCATCGGGTCGTCGCCTGGCGCGGTTTGGCCGAAGCCTGCAACAAGTACCTTAAAAAAGGCAGTCGTGTGTATATCGAGGGGCGGCTGCATTATAGCGAATGGGAGGATGACGATAAAGGTAAGCAACGCAAGACGGAAGTAATTGCTGAGGTGGTAAAGTTCCTCTAAAGCAGCGCATCGTACACTGGGCCAGTTGGAGGCCTGCGCAATAAGATGCCGACATTGGTTTCCCTTTCAACCGATTTCGGCATCTTGTCGTGTGTTGAAACGAAACGCTGGATTGTTCCATGGCCAGGCGATTTGCTTGTGTTGCTTTTCACCAAATCATGTTCGTATACTGATGTGTAGAGGATAGCATCACCTGGTACTGCTCCTCCCGCTACTACGAATACGGTAGCGGGGCTCAACGGCAGCACGTTACCAGTCACCGTTCACCACCTTTGCATGGGGTAACACGTGGAAAGGGTTGCCACTGAGTATCGAGCAGTGGTGGGTTCGTTAGGTGTGCGAGCATACCAGGTGCCTTCACCACACAAAACGGTGCAAGCCTTCCCGACTTGCAACTTGCCAAATCGGCGCAGTTATGATGGTACTCGCGGAAATCTTGTCAAACGTCGTAAACCAAAACCGAGCCTGTCCCCCACTCTCCTCAGTTACCTGCTTCATCAGCTGTAATCGTTTCTCTGACGTGGTCACCGTCAGGATGCGCAGACTCCCAGTCTGATAGCGCTTTTGATATGCTCCGCTGCGAAAATAGGCCAGGTAGGTCACCACCTTGCGTGCCCAGTCGCGTTTCCCAGCCTGCCCAACTTGAATGGTGGCAGTGCCACGATCCACCTCAAGGAATTGGTGGTAGCGCGCCGTGTCGGTCTCCAAGAGGAAGTAGCCATCAGGGATAAGCGTCACCTTTTGCGGCTTGTCATCCGGGCCAGGAATCACGATTTCCTCGTCTTTGTGTACCTTCCGCAGTGTCCGTTCATCCCGCCACTCTGTTACGGTATACCCATGGTGGCGAGCAGCAATCGTGACCGCAACTTGGATGTCATTTGAGAGCAACAAGTGGTCAAGAAAGAGTGACCCAACCGCATATCCCTGGCGATCCCAATCAAGCGCTTGCACACTGCATTCTGCGACGCCCGCCAGATAGTGTGCGCCTCGGGTATCAAGGAAGTAGACCAACGGCTTACGCCCTTCGCTCAGGGTCTGCGCCTGTTCCACTCGCCGTACATAGCCTGCATGAAAGAGGAGTTTTAAGCGGTGCAGACAGCGTGACGAGCTGCGTGCGGTTGGAGACCGTTCACCACCATCAAAAAAAAGTGCGTCGATCTGCGGAGTGCTCAGCGCACGGTACGTGTACAGCGCATTGAGCAGCTCAATGTCGCGTGGGGTGAGCTGAAAATGTGGCAGCTCTGCGCTACCGACGCGCTTCAGGCGCGGCAGCTTTTTCTTCTCGGAGGGTGGTTTCGTCATTGGCGTCTTCTGGTATTGGTAGATGGTGTAGGTCTTCATACGACTTTATTCTAGCGATTTCCCTGCCAGGATATGGCTGCATTCGTTGGGCAATCGCTGCAAGATGCTCGGTGATTGGCGTGCTTGATCGCTGGCTCAGCAGGCTACGAGCACGCGCTACCAGCGCTTCATTGACCCACATGCCACGATCAAGATTGCGAATGGTCATCGGCTGGAGCGCGCTTGCCGTATCGCCCTCGCCTGGTGCTGGCCGCACTAAGAAATGGAATGTCTGAAGGTTGCGGAAGACCGCACTATTGAGAAGCGCCTGCTCCTCAGCCTTAAACTCCACCGGGCGCTCGTCAATGATCGTTGGCTCATCAAACAAGGACATATACAGCGGATCGGTTCGCTTCACCAGATACGGATCAAAGGGAAACATCTGGCGGGCCATGGTGAGTGCTGCATCCAAATC
>JANLSE010000270.1:0-18321 GCA_031362265.1 Roseiflexaceae bacterium | reverse complement strand
TCAGTACAAACCAGATCCATGCCGCATGGCGATTGATGAATGGCCATGTCGCTATGGTAACCATATACGCCCAAGCGGTGTGAAGTGCGTTTCCTTGGTTGATAGTGGGTGTGCTGAACGATTGCATTGTGTGTCCCTTTTCGCTTGTATTTGTTGAATATATAATATGTGATGTAATTCACAATATGATCAGCCCAAAGATGTATATTGTGAATTACATCACATACTTTGATGTGGCGAAAGCCACCCATTGATCAGGTCAATTTGAAAGATTTCTACTTGGGTATTATAATAGGTACTAATGAATAGTTTCGCTGGAGAAACGTCCAATGAGTACCTATTATACTATTAAGGAAGCGGCGCTAGCACTTGGTATGAGTGAGCAGCGGGTAAGAACACTCTGTAGGGAAGAGCTTCTTTCTTCTTATAGAGTCGGCACAAACTGGTTGATTGACAAACAAAGCCTTTTGCGTTATGGCCTAAGCACTGGACATACAATTGCGGAGGATCGCCCGATATACGCACCAAGAACGAATAAACCAATAGCTCTGAGCTTTTTCTCTGGTGCTATGGGCCTTGATTATGGGATTGAACAGGCTGGATTCGATGTACGTCTGGCGTGTGAGGTAGATAAATATTGCCGTCGGACTATCACATTGAACAAGCCTGAGATCGCATTAATTGGCGATATCAATGATTATTCAGCAGGGCAAATCTTGCAATATGCTGGGCTATCGGGCTCTGAAGAAGTCGATCTCATTATTGGCGGCCCTCCGTGTCAAGCATTTAGTACTGCTGGAAGGCGTAACGGATTTAATGACAATCGGGGTAATGTTTTTCTCACATATCTTGATACAGCTCTCCAAATTCAGCCAAGGTTTCTTGTTATTGAAAATGTTCGGGGTCTCTTATCGTGCCCTATGAAACATCGACCACACGACATGCGCGGATCCGAATTCCCTGATCTTGTGCTTGATGAACTGGCTGGCGGAGCACTAAATCTAGTCCTTAGTGTTCTTGAGAAAGCAGGATATGCATATTCGTTTAATCTCTATAATGCTGCAAATTTTGGAACGCCACAAATTAGAGAGCGAGTTGTCATTATCTGTAGCCGGGATGGTAAGAAGCCACCGTTTTTAATACCAACGCATTCTGAACATGGCGAGTTTGATCTAAAGCAATGGCGAACATTTCGGCAGGCAACAGAGGGGATCGTAGAACATCATCACATAAACTTCCCAGAGAAGCGACTTTACTATTATCGTATGCTTAAAGTAGGGCAAAATTGGCGTGCTCTACCAGAGAATCTCCAACGAGCGGCACTTGGGGCGGCTTTTGAATCTGGTGGCGGGAAAACAGGATTCTTGCGAAGACTTGCTTGGGATAAGCCCTCTCCAACGCTTGTTACCCATCCCGCCATGCCTGCGACAGATTTGGCTCATCCTGAGGAAAATAGGCCACTTTCAATCGAAGAATATAAGCGCATCCAAGAGTTTCCTGATCATATACAACTTGCAGGCCCGCTCATTGAGCAATACCGGCAAGTTGGGAACGCTGTTCCCGCTAGCTTAGGGTTTGCAATTGGGTCACTGATTATGTCTTTGATGCGAAAGGAGCAGATACTTTCGCTACAGGGCTTTAATTATTCTCGGTATAAACTAACGAATGATGTGGAGTGGAGAGCACAGTTCGCAAAACTCTCGCAATCAGAAGCTGTTGTACAGAATACCCTATTTTGACTTAATGAGTGGGTGAATATGCTCTGTTTACTAGAATTCAGGTCGCTGCCATTCGTTATCTAATTCAATCGCAAGGCAGTCAGGGTTTTCACGAATGCAATTGGTCGCGAAGTTGACAAAATCCTCTTCCGACAGGTGATGAATATCACAGATATTGTTAAGCTGATCCCACCTATATTCAATACGATCCGCCTTGATGCGGTACCATTTGCCAATTGTAGTATCCGTGCGGATAGCACTGCTTGAACTGTTCTCCGAATTGCTACGATTCTTTATTTGAAGAAGTTTGCCCTGTTCATTTACAAAATCGACTGAACGCACAGTTTCTCCCCATGCACAATGCCAACTGTACTCTTTGAGGTTGATAGCAAGATATTCTTCGAGTAAGAGACCAAGAATGTTTTCTGCGGCCATTGCCAGCCGATGCGCCTGAGTAATCTTGAGAAGATTATGATTATCTAAATTACCAATTCTTGCTCCAATAATCTTTTCAATCATTGGATCAGCAATTGTGCCAGGAGAGTTGGACTTGCGTTGTGAGGTGCGGCTGTCATAGCCTCGCTTATATCGTTTCATCCATGCGTTAATTGTAAGGACTTCGGTTTTACCCACAATGTTATTTGGTGCGCGGTTAGGGTCTTTCGCCACTACCGAAAAGACATAGCCGACGCCACTTCGCCAATCGAGGCCTATTGTCTCGGCAAGTAACTCAGCTGTTTGCATCGATTGAGTTGGCCCGAGTAACTGAATGGCGTGAGCTAGTTTCATGGCTTTCTGTGCGTCTTTGTAGTATCTATTTGGATCTGGCAGACTCAATCCTCTTCATACTGTAGCACCTCGCGTGATCGGCCATCCTCGGCGGGGCCGACGACCCCTTGCTGTTCGAGTAGATCAATCAACTGGGCAGCTTTGCTATAGCCGATCCGCAGCCTGCGTTGGAGGAGTGATGCCGATGCGCGGCGGTGCTGCGTAACGAGCTTGATCGCTGCAGGCAGCAACTCATCTTGCTCTTCGACGCTGAGGTATTCACCAAGGCCAGTGGTATTGGCTACTTCCTCGATCAACTCATCGTGGGCATCGCTCTTTGCGCGCTGGCTTTCATCCTTGGCCTTCCTGGCATCCTCTTTGGGTGCAGGCGGAGCAGCATTACGCCAGAAACTTACAATCCGTTCCACCTCTAAATCCGAAACCCAGGTTCCCTGAATGCGGACAGGCCGTGCAGCATCAGAGGCCATAAAGAGCATGTCGCCGCGCCCAAGCAGTTGTTCAGCACCATTCATATCCAAAATGACGCGCGAATCGATCTGTGAGGTAACCGCGAAGGCGATCCGCGAAGGGAAGTTGGCCTTGATCAGGCCGGTAACGACATCAACAGATGGCCGTTGGGTCGCAAGAATAAGATGAATGCCAGTGGCCCGCGCCATTTGTGCGAGGCGGCAGATCAGGGTTTCAACTTCATCGGGGGCCATCATCATCAAATCGGCTAGTTCGTCGATGATAATGACCACATATGGCATTGGTTCCAGATCGGCGCGTTTGCGCATAGCTTGTTTGTAACTGTCGATATTACGGAAACCATACTTCGCGAAAATCTTATAGCGCCGCTCCATCTCACGTGTTGCCCACTTGAGTGTTGGCACGACACGTTCAAGCTCGGTGACAACTGGTGAGAGCAGGTGTGGGATACGATTATAGACAATCAGTTCGACCATTTTCGGGTCGATCATAATCAGCTTTAATTCATCTGGCGTATGGCGCAGTAGCAATGCAGAGATAATCACATTGATCCCTGCGCTCTTACCTGAGCCAGTCGATCCGGCCATCAATAGATGCGGCATTCGCTCGAGGCCAACGACCACAGGCGCGCCCGAGACATCCTTGCCAATTGGATATTTAAGCTTACCCTTCGCTACCTCGAACTCTTCGCTCTCAATAACATCGCGCAGCCCGACTGTAGAAATTGCTGAGTTTGGGATCTCGATGCCAATTGAGTTTTTCCCCGGAATGGGCGCTTCAATACGCAGCGAAGGCGCTGCCAATGCCAGCATCAGATCTTTCTCGAGTGTTGTGATCTTGCTGACTTTTACTCCTACTGCGGGTTGAAGCTCAAATTGTGTAACAGCAGGGCCAGTATTGACACCAACAACCTGTGCCTCGACTTTGAAGCTTGCCAGCGTCTCTTCGATTAGGCGTGATTTGCCACGCCGCTCATCATCCGTGATCGTCCCTTCAGTATAGCGCTCAAGCAGTTCGAATGTTGGCAGCGGCCAGGCGCGATGCTCAGGTGGTACCTGAAACCCATCAAGTGCTTCCTGTACAACTTCTGATTTACTGGAAGCTGCAAGCAACTCAGTAGGGGGTGTGGCGAGCAGGTTGGCAAGAACAGAATCTAATGCGGGTTGTGTTGGCTTCTGTGTGCGACCAGATTTGAGGGTAGGTATTTCAGGTGCACGCGGAATACCCTGAGGCTCGCTTGGTTTTGGCTCAGAAAGAACAACTTCGGGGCGCTCAAAGAATTTGGCGCGAGTTGGCCGCTCCGCAATCGGTGTTGGAACAATCAGATCGCCATCGGGTGGCGGTACATACGGAAAATCGGCGTCACGTCGCGGCTCAGGCAACACCGGTTTTATTCGTGTTTGCCGCTCACGTTGAGTGGGCGCCGCAGCGACAACAACCCAGAAGCGGGCGAAACTATCGCGTAGACCAGTGGATAGTTCGTGGAGTGTGATATCGAAGGTTAACATAATTCCGGCGAGTGCCATCACACAGGCAATCACAAAGGTTGCTGGGCGCCCGATTGCCTGGGCTGTCAAGCCGAGGGCGTAGAAGCCAATCCAACCACCGCCAGAACCCACCTGCTGATTGGGGTTAGCGCGCTCGCCATGGGCAAATTCAAGCAGAATCAGCAGTGCCATGAGTACCAGAATTGTCCCGAGGATCGTTGCTCCAGAGAGCTTAATATCTTCGCGGCGTTCCTGCCAGAGGATTGCTATGCCTAGCATGCCTAATGCCAGTGGGACAATCAGCGCGCCCCAGCCGAGCACATAGCGTGTGAAGCCAACCCAGGTAGTACCAACCCATCCAGCGACACCAGTAGCGAAAAAGATAACGGTAATCGCAGCGATAGCGATCAGCGCGAGCGCAAAAATCTCGCGTTGATGCTCGGGGCGCAAGGCCAATTCGAAAACGGGATCGGCTCCCTTGCGTTGGGCAGGCTTACGGCCACTCGCCCGCCGCCCTCCGGATTGCTTTGCTCTCGCCATCACTTTGCTCCGCGTTATCGTTACATAATAGAAATTGTGTGCAAGAACCATAACATATGTGCGGATGTGATGCAAGAGCGAATACGTTTCGGACTCAACACAACCTACCCGAAGGCGGGATGACGGTTCCTCAATAGGTCGGCGTAGTGGCTGTGTATATGGTACTATAACGATAGAAACGTGCGAATATCAGTGCTGCTGCTCACTAAATCAGTAGCTGTTGATCCTGAATGTATTACCTGTGAGAACTGTTATGCGTATCTACGGCAGTGCCGCTATATCTGATTTGCTCAATGATTTTGTTGCGTATCGTAGCCTACGCCCGGCTGATCCACGCTTACCCGCGTTAGGCGATATTCGCCCTGGGCCGGTTCCTCGCAAAGGCGATATCGCA
Source organism: Roseiflexaceae bacterium (assembly GCA_031362265.1). Lineage (GTDB taxonomy): Bacteria > Chloroflexota > Chloroflexia > Chloroflexales > Roseiflexaceae > JANLSE01. The sequence continues at coordinate 12,925 of JANLSE010000270.1, read as the reverse complement.
TATGCCGAGGTTGTTGTAGAAATTCTACGTGCCGCGCGGCAGCTTACGCAGCCATCCATAGCCTTGCAGCGTGTGTTAGTAATTGGTGATACACAACGTAGCGATGGCGGTGCTTTCGAGACGATCTGTGCGGTAACTGGCTGGCGTGGGCGGTGTTTTATCTGTGATGAGAAACCGAACGAGTCTGCATTGATGCGCCAACAGGGGAATGTGAGCTATGCCAACGCATGGCAGGCACTTCATTCGTTTCAGGCGACTCTGGAGGCCGAAGAATTCCCAATCGATGCGGGTACCGTTGTAGTGTTAGATATTGATAAAACCCTGATTGGGGCTAAGGGCCGTAATCACCGTTTGATTGACCATGCGCGGCTGATGGCATTACGTGCAACTGTTGCAGCAACTTTGGGGAATGCATTCGATCAGCAGCGTTTCGAACAGATCTATCGTGAGCTTGATCAGGCCCGCTATCATCCATTGACCGAGGATAATCAGGATAATGTAGCCTATCTGTGTGTTGTGATTGGCGGCGGTGTCCTTGATCCAGATGAGCCAGCTCGCTTGATCGCTAATGGCGATGGTTTCCGCAAAGCGTTAGATCTTGTGAGCGCTCGGGTGTTAAGTATAAATCCAGCATTAGCCATTTTTCACGAGCAGATCGCTAGGCTTGTATCTGAGGGTGATCCAACACCATTCAAAGCATTTCGGCGGCGAGAATACCTTGAAACAGGCGCTCTGCTTGGCTGTGTGGATACTGCCTCGGTTGAACAATTACTTGCCCAAGAGATTGTAATCACCAGCGAAGTTTGGCAGGTGGCACAAGAATGGGCTCAACATGGTGCGCTGCTCTTTGGGCTTTCGGATAAACCCGATGAGGCGGCGCTCCCAGCAGAGGATGCAGCACAAACAGGCGCACTATCGCTCCATCATATGCGAACGCATATTGTTGGGGTGTGAGTGTACGAGAGACCACATCTCGTATGTAATATAAAGGCACAGAGGAGCAAATGTGCACTAGATTCTGTATGGTTGCATCTCTGTGTCTCTGTGCCTCTGTGGTTCAAAGCTGTTTTGATATCTACTCTGGCGCATGATTACAGGCGAGCATACCCTGGAATCGTTAGGAACTCAATAAACTCAGGCTCCAAAACGAGGCGATCCAGTAATTCGGTTGCCTCATCGAGGCGGTTTTCTTGCCGTTCCGCCTTGATTTTGGCAAGCTCATCAGTACGCAGCGCCATATAGAGTTCAGGAGTGATACTGCGCCCGTCGTCGAGTGCTGCGCGATACTGTACCCATTGCCAGATCTGTGAGCGTGCGATCTCAGCGGTAGCAACATCTTCCATAAGGTTAAAGATTGCGACAGCGCCGCGCCCGCCGAACCATGCCTCAATATATTGCAGGGCAACGCTGATATTATTGCGCAAGCCAGCTTCGGTGATGTTACCCTGTGGAATAGCCAGCAAATTGGCAGCAACCACATTTGGTTGGGGTAGTTTAGCGATTTGATGCGGCCCTTCATAGGCGGCATCAAAAATATCTTTCACCGTTGGCACCAAATCTGGGTGAGCGGCCCAGGCACCATCGAAGCCTTGTTGTGCCTCGCGCTGCTTGTCGGCGCGTACTGCAGCGAGCGCTCGTTCAGTTACATCCGGTTCGCGGCGGTTGGGGATGAATGCTGACATGCCGCCAAGGGCATGTGCACCATGTTTATGGCAACTATATACAACTAATTCGGCAGCCGAGCGTAGAAACTCGGTTGTCATTGTCACCTGTGCGCGATCTGGGAAGATCCAATCGCTGCGATGATTGAAGGCTTTAATAAAGCTATAGATATAATCCCAGCGCCCCAGGTTGAGCCCACTAGAATGTTCGCGGAGCTCATACAGGATCTCTTCCATTTCGAATGCGGCTAAAATGTGTTCGATCAGTACAGTGGCGCGGATGGTACCGCGTGGCAAGCCAAGCTGCTGCTGGGCATGAATGAACACATCATTCCATAAGCGTGCCTCAAGATGGCTTTGCATCTTTGGTAGGTAAAAATAAGGCCCACTACCACGTGCAAGAAGCTCGCGTGCATTATGGAAGAGATACAATCCAAAATCAAATAGCCCACCAGAGATCGGGGCTCCATCGACAAGCACATGTTTCTCAACCAGGTGCCAACCACGCGCACGAACTGCAAGTGTGGCAGTTTGGTTCTTTAGGCGATATTCGCGGCCATCTGGATTGGTGAAGCTAATTGTACGGCGAATAGCATCCCGCAAATTGATCTGACCTTGGATAATATTACTCCAACTCGGGGCGTTGGCATCTTCAAAATCCGCCATAAAGACATCCGCGCCAGAATTAAGTGCATTAATCACCATACGTCGATCTGTCGGCCCAGTGATTTCGGTACGCCGATTCGCAAAATCAGGGGGAATTGACGCAACCTGCCAATCGCCGCCACGAATATGCTCAGTTTCAGGTAGGAAATTTGGCAGTTGGCCAGCCTTAAGTGCATCCCAACGTTGATGGCGGAGCTTCAACACCTCGTGGCGGCGCGATTCGAATGTGCGAGCTAAATCGGCAACGAATGCGAGTGCCTCCGTTGTGAGAATCTCACCATACTCGGCAGTAATTGGCTCGCTGATCGCGATACCATTCGGAGTTGATACCATTCTGCTCCTCAGTTTTCTGGAACATGCTTATAGAATTATAGTACCACAGGTTTGTACTGTGGTGCTCAGATCAATTGTTATTATTCAGAGTAGCCTATAATGTAGAGCAACTATCAATTGCAAGTTTAAATGGCGAGAATGGGCGCATCCTGAAAAGCACATGCATAAATCAGACACTGAGCCACAATCTCTATTAACTTGGCGCACTGACGCACTCAACCTCTTGTTGCGTGTAATCGTGCTTGTTGGTTTGCCTGGTTTACCGGTGGCCTTATTCTTATTAACACAAGGGAAACAGATTGAGCTTGCAGCCGCCAATTTGTTTGGATATATTCTGCTTTGTATTATTTATTTCAGGCACCTATGGAGTGCTGGCGTACGTACGCTCGTGTTGCTCGGTATTATATATCTAATCACGCTACGCGATCTCTGGACGAGTGGTATTTCTGGGGTTGGGCCAATCTATATTGTGGCATTTTGTACGCTGAGCGCGCTCCTACTGAGCCGTCGATCCGCAATTATATCTAGCGTGTTGTGTACTGTCACCCTGCTCACCATACTTGCCGCGAGCAGTATTGGGTATCACACAACACCTATGGATAGCATACAAATCGGACTCGATCCCAGTTATCAGATCCAAACCATACTTGCGACTCTCGTAGCTAGTGGCGTCCTAACGGTGGTTGTCTTTTCACTAACGAATCAGTTACGTGTGAGTTTGCGTCTCGCAGAGACCTCGCTAGTTGTCCGGAAGACAATGCAGGATACATTAGAGCAACGTGTTCTAGAGCGAACTGCAGAGTTGAACGAAGTGGTACGCGTTAATCGTTACCTTGTTGCTGCGGTGAACAATATGGCGACTGGAATGATTGTTACCGATGTGCGGCAGCCCGATTCGCCTACACTCTTCATCAACCAAGCGTTTACAGCGATCACAGGCTACAAAATCGAAGACTTGCAACAGGATAGCTATCTTATGTTGCAAGGGCCTGAAACTGATTCAAACGATATGCAGAACATTAAGAGTGCAATTGCCACAGGGCATAGTATTCATGCGATTGTGCGCAATTATCGTAAGGATGGGTCTGCGTTTTGGAACGAACTTGTATTAAGCCCCGTATTCGATGATTCAGGCCAATTGGTGGCGTATGTTGGGCTGCAATCGGATGTTAGTGATCGGATGGTGCGCGAAGCAGCAATTCTGGCAAGCGAAGCGGATTATCGTACACTTGCTCTCGAAAACGAACGACTGTATAACGCAGAACGAAAACAGACAGAACAGATCGAAACCCTGCGGCAGGCATCAGTTATTGTTGCAGGAACTCTGGATGCCGAAGTGGCAGTTGATCGGATTCTTGAGCAATTACCGCGTGTTATTCCGCACGACAGCGCTTCGGTTCAACTACGGCGCAACGGGTTCTCCGAGGTATTCGGTTGCCGTGGGTTTGCGAATCCACACGACGTGATTGGTTTGAAGTTTCCAATCGCAGACAATGTATTGCACGAAGCAGTGTATGAGCGGGGTGAAGCACAACTCGTCTCCGAGGCCTTGGAGCATCCAGGTTTTGTTGGCTTAACGAACCAAGTTATTCGATCTTGGCTTGGGCTGCCACTAATTGTCCAAGATAAGGTTATTGGCTTGTTAACGCTTGATAGTGGTCAGGTGGATAATTTTAATGAAGAGCATATGCGGATTGGTGCACTATTTGCCAGCCAGGTGTCAATTGCGCTGGATAACACCCAGCGCTTCCAGCGTGAGGTGCAGGCACACCAACGCCTGAGTAAATTGCAGCGCGCTGCTCGCGAAATTGCAGCTCAAAGCACAGCGCTTGGCGAGATTTATGCTGCTATCCATACCGCAGTGCAACAGCTCATGCCTGCCGATTGCTTTGTCATTTCACTTATCGAACAGGCGCGCGACGAGATTACCCATGTGTACTTAGCTGATCATGGCAAGGTGATGCCAGCCGAGCGAGAGCCGTTGCGTGGAAGTTTTACCGACTATATGATTCGCCGCAATAAGACACTTCAGATTGATGACTTTAGTACATTCAATGAGCATCATTTTGCATCATTTGGCGATCTAGAAGAGTCAGCGTCTGGCTTGGCCGTCCTACTACGCGGGCGGACGCGAATCCTAGGTGTTATCTTTACCCAGAGCTATCAGCCTAGCGCATATGGCGAGGATGATCCTGCATTACTGGAGTTACTTGCAACCCATGTCGCAACCGCATTGGAGAATGCAACACTCTTTGCCGAAGTTGAGCGGCTAGCCACAACCGATGGTCTCACCGATCTTCCGAATCGGCGCTCATTCTTTGCACGTGCATCGCAGGAAATATCACGAGCAAAACGTAATGGGTCTCCGATCAGTATGATTATGCTTGATGTTGATCATTTCAAGCGTGTCAATGATACCTATGGCCACTATGCAGGCGATCAGATCTTACGTGAAGTTGCCACAACCTGCCAGAATTGGCTACGGCCAAGCGATATTGCCGGCCGCTATGGTGGTGAAGAGATTGCGATTGCATTGCCGAATACGAGTGTAATTGGGGCTGAGAAAGTTGCTGAATATATTCGCCGCGAGATTGCTGCAATCGAAATGGTCATTGGTACTGAGACGATTCGAGTTACCGCTAGTTTAGGTGTATCTAGTAGTGAACATGATGAACTGATCGATCTTTCCACGCTTCTAAGCCAGGCGGATACTGCACTCTATGATGCAAAGCAAGCTGGGCGCAACCAGGTATGCGCATATGAAGTAATAAAGCAGCAATAAAACGCAGGAGCGCAAGAGCGCAAGAGCGCAGGAGCAACATTTGCCGTTATGCGCTATGCGCTCTTGCGCTGTGCTGTCACTCCCCGCTCATTGCTTTGCGCAGTGCAGCCGCAAGCGGGTTGTCATCATCATCGTCATCACTGCCGCCAGCTGTAAAGGTATGGCGCTCTAGCTCAGGCTCAAACTCTTCTTCCTCTTCCTCATTATCCCAGTCGAGGTGTAGATTCTCGGCACCAGCTAATGCAATAATGCTTTCTACAGTAAAGCATAGAACGCTAACGATTTCTGGGTCGGCGGGGCGCTGATCGAGTGATTCAACCAACTGAAGTGTGGGAGCTGTAGCGAGAACCTCACTTAGTGTTGGTGGCGAATCCGGTGCATCACGATCAGGGTATTTGGCTGCAAGCTCGGCTGCCTGTTGCATGGCCTGCTCTGCCGTTTGAGGGATGCCTGTGTCAACCAGCAAAATAGTGGTGTAGACCTTAGCAAAAATGAGCTTGAGCATATCGCGGGTATCGCCAAGTTGTTGGCGCGCACGGCGCAAACTGGTGGCTTTCTGGCTTGCCTTCATTTCAAAGACATGGATGGTTTTGGCATCACTCAGAACAACGCCATCGAGCTCGCGATACTTCTTTATTGCCGAGCGCCCACGATGCTCCATGTATTCAACAATGCGGCGGTCGGATAACGGCAGGCGCTCAGCGAGCCAACCGCGTAGTGCTATTTCGGCTTCACCACCAAAGAGATCGCGTGCGCGTGGCGGGCGAATAGCGCGGCGATTTTGGCGCGTTAGCATAATCTGTTGTAAGTAGGCACGGTATTGGCGATCTTGATCATCGATCAGCCGTGGACGTGAGAAGCGCGGAGGCATGACAGTGCTCCATCCTAAGCCGGAAGCTCAACCCGGTATCGGCGCATCAGGGTTCCTTTGCCGCGCTGCTCGTGTTTAACAGGTCGAGCATCCAACATGCGCAGCGTTGCATCAACGTGTTCTCCAAGCGTTGACAGATATTCTTCTGTGGCGATCCGTAGCCCTGCCAATGCCTCTTCAACTGAGCGTCCTTGGGCAGATAACCCAAGCTCAGCACACTCAGCCACGAAGAAGCGCTCCCTGTGAATAATTGCCTTGAAGCTATGGAATGGCATACTGGCCCTCACTCCCTGGTCATTCTTCTTACAAAATGCGATACTTCTCGTGCAATGGCAGTTAGCAGCGCTAGCTCGTGCGTATCTGGTGCCGCTCGGTGTGTCAGTCTACGCAAGGTTCGCAGGATGCTACTGGGGTCTTTCTTTTTGAAGAATTGCACATCCTGGAGCGCCTGCTCGGCTACGCTAAAGAATTGCTGAAGTTGTGCCGATTCTGCCGGCGTATTGTGTGGCATTATCGGAACTGGTGTCATGCTCGCCATATAGAGTTCATAGGTGACAATCAGCACGGCCTGCGCCAGATTCAATGATGTATACGTTGGATCGGTTGGGATGGTTACGAGTTGGTGGCAGCGATCGAGTTCGCTACTACTCAGGCCATTATCCTCTGGGCCGAACAGGAGCGCTACCAAGCCGTACTGGGCACGTGAAAGAATCTCTGGCGCCGCTTGGCGTGGGCTCAAGGGTGGAATACGTTCACCATGGCGGCGCGCAGTTGTGCCAACAACAAAGGTTGTGTCAGCGAACGCCGCATCCAAGGTAGGATATATGCTAGTTGTCTCCAGAATGTCCTGGCTGCGGTGGGCAATCGCGTCAATTGCAGTTGGGTCGTACACCTTTGGCGCTACCAGCCGCAATTGGTGTAACCCCATATTCTTCATGACGCGCACCACGCTGCCGATGTTCACAAGTTTTTGTGGTCGGTGAAGCACAATCACAAGATTGGAGTGCTTAAGATCAGCAATGGAGACTGGAGGATTGGGAGATAAGGAGAGCTGCGCTTGGTCAAGACTCAGTGCTTCTGCTAAGGAATCGCCAGCCTGCTTCTGATTCTGTTGCCCTCCTTGCCTCCCTGTCTTCTTGTCTCCTTTTCTCATCCAGCCTTCCCTTTCCCCAGTTCAATCGATCGACGATACGCTGCCCAGATTGCATCCGTCAGCACCGTGCGTAGGCCACCCTTCTCCAGTTCATACATGGCCGCAGCGGTTGTTCCGCCTGGTGAGGTAACGCCATTGCGTAGTTCGGCGGCATGGCGGCCTGTAACTTGAGCATAACGTACAGAGCCAAGGATCGTCTGCATCACAAGCTCTTCGGCCATATAACGCGGGAAGCCCATATGAACACCAGCATCGATCATGGCTTCCATCATCATAAACACATATGCAGGCCCAGTACCAGAGAGTGCGGTTGCCATATCGAGGTAGCCCTCATCGGCGACATACAGCTCGCGGCCAAACGAGCCCAGCACTGTACGTGCCCAACCGCGCTGCACATCCGATACCGCTTCGCTAGCAGTCCAGACAGTCATTCCTTCACCAATTTGTGCCGGGGTATTGGGCATAGAACGCACCACAGCCGCGTGTAACATCCCATCGGCAAGCTGGCGGGTTGTCGCCCCAGCAACAATCGAAATCACAAGCTCACCATCACCAAGCGTGCCGCGTAATTCTGGCAGCAATATTGGTAAGGTCTGCGGTTTGACAGACAGAATCGCTAGTTGGGCCCATTTGGCGGCCTCAACATTTCCGTCTGTCGTACGTACCCCCAATGAGCGCTCCAGTTCATCACGTCGCTCACGACGTGGGTCGGTTGCCACAATCTGTTCCGGCGTAACCAGATTCTGCTTCAGCAGACATCCGATCATTGCCTCACCCATCACACCGGCACCGATAACAGCGATATTTAAATCTTTTAGCATTGGCCACCTTCTTGCTAGCATTCCAGCGTTTATCGCTCATACCCATCTGCCCCCGGCACGCGGAAATTTGCACCAAGCTCCTTCACCTGAGCGGCAACACGCTTATGAACCTGGGAATCGTTGATGTTGCGAATGACCTCATCGATCAATGCCGCAACCTGAACCATCTCAGCTTCTTTCATGCCACGCGTTGTTAATGCAGGTGTTCCGATCCGAATACCGCTTGTGATCAGTGGCGACTTATCGTCCCACGGGACTGCGTTTTTGTTGAGGGTGATCATTGCCTCATCCAGTGCAATTTGCGCCGCTTTACCCGTAACACCCTTATTATGGAGATCAATCAACATGAGATGGTTGTCGGTGCCACCCGAAATGACATGGTAGTCACGTTCCATGAGGGCAGCGGCCAGTGCACGTGCATTCTTTACAATCTGTGCCGCATAGACCCCAAATTCCTCAGTCAGATTTTCGGCAAACCCGACTGCCTTCGCTGCCACAACATGCATCAGCGGCCCGCCCTGTACGCCAGGGATGACCATTTTGTCGAGTAGTTCGGACATCATCAGTATCCGCCCACTCTTTGCCGCTTTCTGACCAAACGGGTTTTCAAAATCCTGGCCCATAAGGATCATACCACCACGTGGCCCACGCAGGGTCTTGTGGGTTGTGGTTGTGACAACATGCGCGTAGGGGATCGGTGAGGGTAGCAAGCCTTTTGCAATCAGCCCAGCAGGGTGAGCAATATCGGCAAATAAGAAAGAACCGACCTCATCAGCAATCGCTCGGAAGCGGGCGAAATCGATCGCTCGAGAATAGGCACTCGCGCCAACTGTTATCATTTTTGGGCATTCACGGCGGGCGGTTTCTGCCACATCCTCATAGTCGATCACTTCGGTCTCACGATTGATGCCATACGCGGTGAAATGATAGAGTTGGCCAGAAAAATTGACAGGCGAGCCATGCGTTAAGTGGCCACCATGCGAGAGATCCATCCCAAGTACTTTATCGCCTGGTTTGAGAAATGTGAAATAGACAGCGGTGTTAGCCTGTGTGCCGGAGTGGGGTTGTACATTGGCATACACTGCGCCAAAAAGTTGCTTAGCGCGCTCACGAGCGACATTTTCAGCCATGTCGACATAATCGCAACCACCGTAGTAGCGGTTGCCTGGGTAACCTTCGGCGTATTTATTGGTGAGCGGTGATCCTTGGGCTTCCATCACAGCGCGGCTTGTGTAGTTCTCGCTTGCGATGAGTTCTAGCCCGTCACGCTGGCGGCGCGCCTCATGGGCAATAATCTGTGCAATCTCTGGGTCGCTCTGCCAGAGATTTGTAAGTAGCGACATGGTACACTCCTCTTCATTCGGTGCACGGCAGCGTATGCGCCGCCACGTCGCCACTATTATACTGTATTGCTATGCGCGCGCTGCCAACGTATCCTCCAATTGCTCGTTTCTGAGGTGGGCTGCTAGTGCTTCTTCCAGCGTAGCATGGAAGGTAATCCCTCCAAAATCAATATTCAGGTGGGCAACCGTCTGTGCGACCTCGGCTCTAAGGCCAACCAAGGACACTTCGGCTCCAAGTAAGCGCGCCCCTGTCGCAGCATGCACAAGTGTTTGTGCAACATGTGTATCGACAACACGTACGCCGCTTAGATCAATTATCACTATCCGCGCACGATGAACGGCTATTCCATCAAGGAGTGTTTTGATAATATGCTGTGCACGTAGCGCATCGATTACACCAATGAGTGGCAGTAATGCAACCCGATTCGTTAATGGTATCAGTGGAACCGATAGCTCTCCGAGCGTTGCCAATTGTGCTTGGATGATCGATTCGTGTAATCGATTCTGCTCGGCAACAGCTGCTTGGCGTTCGCTACTCTCTTCTGCCAATGCGCGCATAAGCCGGTTGAATGACTCAATAATTTGCCCAATCTCATCCCGAGTTTTGAGAGTGACAGTGTTTATTGTGCTGCCAGTATCCAATCCACGCGAGGCGCGATCTAGCAGGTTAATGGCACGCATTGTGGTAACGTAAAACCCAATCAACAAATAGACAAGCACTACAAGCAATCCACTGGAAACGACAATAGCAAGCTCGTTTTTCTGATTCAGCCTCTGAATACGCTCCTCTAGACGAGTGTCTAGAGCATTCAATGCGGTATCAGCAAGACGAATATTGCTTAAAAGCGCAGTATTAATCAAATCACCCCGCGTAGCAGCGGAGATCTGGCCTGCTGATTCTGCGTTATGAAGGGCATTCGAGACACCAGCAACGGTTGTGAGGCTATCCGATATTTCAGCCGTCAGTACAGGCGCTAGTGTACTGTCGGCTGAGGTGGCGATTTCAACAGCTCTGCGCGTGTTGTTCACACTTGCATCCAGTTGCCCTGCTAGTGCAAAGAGTTCTGATGCACTATTCGTGTTTGGCGAAACGGAAACCTCGCTGAGTAGATTATGCGCCTGCTCGAGGAGCCTGATTTGCTCGGGAGTCTGTACAACGGCAATATTTATCAGGTAATAAGTCGTAAGCTCTGGGTCGAGAATGAGGTTGGAAATGTCGCCCACTCGGGCAATCTCAGCCTGAATTGCTTCAGTGATCGCACTATGGGCTTGATCAATGGCATTATTATTGCCACTTATTTCGACAGTGCGTAGCGCAATATGAAGTTGCTCGATTTGGTCAAGCGATTGAGATGTTGTAAAGATGCTACTGCTTTCCGGTTCAGTGCGGATGTCAGTAAGCAGTGCATCGAAATCAGTATGGTATTTCTCAACATTGGTTTTGTCGCTGTTATCGGCAAGCCGATGACTCTGTTGATTGATTGAACATAACTCGATCAGCTTGTGAATATAGTGTGAGCCGACCAACTCGCGCCTAGAAAATTCAATCTTTGGTTGGGTTTCGGAAAACAAGAGCAATAATGTCAATACTAATGGAAGAGCAATGAGTAGGCTGATGAGCAGGAACTTTTGGGGGTATCGCAGCCGATTAAGAATGAAGATGCCAGGTTGCAGCAAGCGTGACATAGATCGCCCACCTCACTAACACATACCGATGAAGCCATCATAACATTGGGCACTACAAAAGAATTGTGCAATCCAGATACAAAATCGGATCATCCGCTTGTATTCTGAAATACCTAGCATAGATCGTACTCGCGAGAAGTTCTGAACAGCAGTTTGATAGCTTTTGACAGCTGATTGACGCAATCTGGCAGAGTCCTTAGCTTATACTCAACCTATATCGCTTGTCGTATGAACAAGATAAACAAGCATGTACTTACCTGGAAGATGAGGAGTAGAACACGTATGGCATCGCGCAACTCACGGCTTGGCGGCTTCTATCAACTTAACCCATTCGAACGACTCCAAATGGTTAAATCGTTTGATGGGCTAAATGATGAAGATCTTCGCCAGCTCCACGGTGGCAATGGCGCCTTGACCGTTGAGCGCGCTGATAAGATGATCGAAAATGTGATTGGCACCTTTAACCTCCCTATGGGAATTGCGACCAATTTCCAGATCAATGGGATCGATACATTGGTTCCCATGGTTGTTGAAGAGCCATCGATTGTGGCTGGGGCCAGTTATGCGGCCAAGCTTGTTCGTGCAGGTGGTGGGTTTCACACATCATCGACAGCGCCACTGATGATCTCGCAAATTCAGCTTGTAGGGATTACCGATCCTAATGCAGCGCAAGTCGCTATTGAGGATGCTCGCGCAGAGATACTTGCGTTGGCTAATCGGCAGAGCACAAGTTTAGTAGGCCTGGGTGGTGGTGCACAAGATCTTGAGGTGCGCTTCTTTCCAGAAAGCCCAATGGGATCTATGCTGATTGTCCACCTGATTGTGGATTGCCGCGATGCCATGGGCGCGAACGCTGTCAATAGCATGGCTGAGGCTGTTGCGCCTCTGCTTGAGCGAATCACTGGTGGGCGTGCCTATCTGCGAATTCTATCGAATCTAAGTGATCGCCGAATGTCGCGTACACGAGTTGTGGTGCCAGCGGCCGAATTGGCCCGCGATGGATTGAGTGGCGCCGAAGTTGTTGAAGGGATCTTGTGGGCGTATAGTTTTGCAGCCGTCGATCCCTATCGTGCAACGACGCATAATAAGGGCATCATGAATGGTATTGATCCAGTGCTTATTGCAACTGGAAACGATTGGCGCGCCATTGAAGCGGGTGCGCATGCCTATGCTGCCCGCAGTGGTCACTACACATCACTTTCGCGCTGGTGGCGCAATGAAGATGGTAATCTGGTTGGTGAGCTAGAAATGCCATTGGCAGTTGGGATTGTAGGTGGGGCAACCCGTGTCCACCCAGCAGCCCAATCCGCACTGAAATTGTTGAATGTCAAACACGCTCATGAGCTTGCTGAGGTGTGTGTATGCGCTGGGTTGGCATCGAACCTTGCGGCGATGCGTGCCCTTGCAACTGAGGGGATCCAGCGTGGCCACATGGGGTTGCATGCACGCCAGATAGCCATGGCTGCTGGTGCCCACGGTACTGAGATTGATCAACTTAGTGCCGTTATGGTCAGTGAGCGTAACATCAAGCCCACTCGTGCCACAGAGTTGTTGGCTGAGCTTCGGGCAGTGCTAGTATAGGGTCAGAGGTCAGGGGTGCGGACTGAAG